>NZ_JBCDMW010000026.1:0-98636 GCF_038433155.1 Luteococcus sp. H101 | reverse complement strand
ACCGCCGACGCCGCCAACGGCGTCTCGGCAAACTCACCCCAGTAGAGTTCGAACTGGTCCATCAGACGGTCGCACAGGCCGCCTGACCAGCCCCTAGAAATCTGTCAACCAAACTGGGGGCATTCCCCCTGAGTGGGCCGTCGTCTGAACCCCCCGGCGAGGCATGCCCTCGCTCGGGTGGGAGGTTCGGTCGTAGCGGAGCATCGCCGGGCCGTCGATGGTGGAATGCCCTCGCTCGCGTGGGGAAGTTCGGTTGTGGGGTGATGCTCCAGTGCCTGTGCACTTCGCGCCCTCTGGTATCAGTTCGCGTGTGTGGGGAACCACCCCTGGCGCGATCGGTCGGCGCGAAGTGCCTCGTCGCACTTTGGCGGCGCGACGTGACGCATGGGGGTGCTGCCTCCGGCCCGTTCTCAGGAGACATGCGGCTTGGGGTGCCGGCCCTGCTCCCTGACCAGGCCGTTTCCCTGGTGAAAGTCCGGCGTGGCACTTCGCGCCGGTGAGCTACCGGGTTGAGAGGTGTTGGAGCGCGCGGTGTGCATTTGGATGGCGCGGAGTGCAGACGCACTGAGCCGGAGGCCTGGGATTGGTTGCTGGTTCTGAGGCGGATGTCCGCGGAACCGGGGCGGGCACCCGGATCGGGTCACACGGGGCGCTGTCTCATGAGTAGTGGGGTGGTTCCTGCGTTCGGGTCACGGGCACGATTCACGAGTAGTGGGGTGGTTCCTGCGTTCGGGTCGCGGGCACGATGTCGAGATCGGGGGCCCGAAGGAGTGCCTGGATGGCGCCGGCACGTGCGCCGATTCCTGCCCAGTGGGGGTCGACGTCGTTGGCGAGGCACCAGGCCCGATCCGCGGGCCAGACGAAGGCCGGGATGCCCGGCGCCCAGTCTCCTGGGGCCCCGCGGAATAGCCAGTCCCCTGGGGCCCCGCTGAACAGGTGGTAGCTCCGGGCGTGGCCGTTCAGGCTGGGGCTGCCCAGTGGCCTCCCGGTGGACGGGGGTTCTGCGGCACCGTCCCAGAAGGCCACCAGGAGGTCGTCCGGGGTCTTGGTCCACCGCAGTAGGTGCGTCAGTGCTCGGGAGACCTGTTGGAGGTCATCCGGGTGGTCATCGGGGAGGGTGACGTCGGCCTCCCGTTGACCGGGGTGCTGGGGATCGGGGATGAACCGCAACCGGGCGTAGGCCGGGAATCCGGCGGGGCCGAAGGCCACGGTGCGCGCCCACTCGTCGGGGCCCAGGTCCAGCCATTCGGCGGCCCGGGCCGCCTCCGGCCCCTGCAGTTGCTCCATGGGGTCAGTCTGCCCAGAAGGAGGACCAGGTGCTCGGGGGAAGGGGCTCCCGGGTGCGGGCCTGGTGGTCAGTCGGAGGGAGGGCCGGGGTGCTCGGGGGGAAGGGGCTCAGACCAGCCCGATCAGCAGTCGGAACACAGGCCGAACAACTCGATCTCGTGCCCTGCGTCGCGGAACCCGTGCTCCTGGGCGACGGTGGCGGCCCATTGCTCCACGACGGTTGCGCTGATCTCCACCGTGCGGCCGCACTCCCGGCAAACCAGGTGGTGGTGGTGTCCGTCGGAGCACTTGCGGTAGACCATCTCCCCGTCGTCGGTGCGGATCCCGTCCACCTCGCCGGCCTCGGCCATCGCCTGCAGGGTGCGGTAGACCGTGGCCAGCCCGACGGAGTCTCCCGCAGAGCGCAGGTCCTCGTGCAGCTGTTGGGCGCTGCGGAAGCCGTCGATGTCGGCCAGCAACCCACGGATGGCAAGGCGCTGCCGGGTGACGCGTTGGGGCGCTCGCCCGGTGGGTGGGTTGCTGGGCCCGGTGCTCATCTCAGGGCTCATCTCAGGGCTCATCTCAGGGCTCATCTCAGTGCTCATCGAAGTGGTCTCCGTGGGGTGCGTGCCGGTGTCCGTCGTGCAGGTAGTCGACGTGGTCGCCGTGCTGGATGGCAAGGTGCTCACCCTCGTGGCTGTGGGGCGGCTCGGTGCACACGACGTGATCCTCCTCCTCGTGCTGCTCCTGTTGGTGCCGCTCCAGGGCGGCCAGGCGTCGGTGCCGCAGCGAGGTCACCGGCCAGGTGAGCAGGAAGACCACAATCGCACACACGACGATGGTGGCGCCCGACGCGGTGTTCCAGTAGTACGAGCCCACCGTCCCGCCGAAGGCGACCACGGCACCCAGCGCCATGGCGCCGAACAGGCAGGCCCGGAAACTGACGAACAGGTTCTGCGCCGTGGCGACGGGAATCACCATCATGGCGCTGACCAGCAGCAGGCCGACGGTGCGCATGCTCATGGTGACCGTCACCGCCGCCAGCACCACCACCAGCAGGTTGAGCCAACGCACCCGCAGCCCGAGCACCCGGGAGAAGTCCTCGTCGGCACTGACCGCGAACAGGCGTGGCCACAGCCCGACGCAGACCAGCAACACGATCACTGCCAGCAGGGCCACCACCTGGACGTCGCCGGCGCTCACCGTGGTCAGGGAGCCGAACAGGAACTGGGACAGCGCCCCGGTGCCCTGTCCTCCCAGCCCGGCCATCATCACGCCGGAGGCCAGACCACCGTAGAACAGCACCGCCAGCCCGACGTCGCCGGTGGCGCGCCCCTGCTGGCGCAGCAGCTCGACGGCCACCGCACCGGCCACGCACACCGCGATGGCCAGCGGCAGGGGAGCGGTGCCGGTCAGGAAACTCAGACCCACACCGGCGACGGCGACGTGGCCCAGCCCGTCGCCCAGCAGGCTGAGGCGACGTTGCACGATGTAGGTGCCGATGGCCGGTGCCATCAACCCGGACAGGAAGGCGGCCAGCAGGGCCCGCTGCATCAGGGGCAGCCAGAGCATCTCGATCATCGGTTCTCCCGGACGGGTCGGCGCTCGGCGAGCAGGTGGGGGGCGGGCAGGGGCGGTTCGGGGATCGGCGCGGTGGCGTGGTGGTGGTCCGGGGTGCCGATCCCGGCGCGCAGCGGCCCGTCGTGGATCACCCGGCCGGTCTGCAGCACGATCGAGCGGTCAATAAGGTCCTCCATCGGGCCCAGGTCATGCAGCACGACGAGGATGCCCAGCCCCTCGGCCTTGAGTTCGCGCAGCACCCGCGCCAGGGAACGCTGGGTGGTCATGTCCAGGCCGGCCAGTGGCTCGTCGAGCACCAGCAGGTCCGGCTGGGTGCACAGCGCCCGGGCAATCAGGGCCCGCTGCTGCTGGCCACCGGACAGCGGCAGGAAGGGCGCCTTGCGCAGCTCGGTGAGCTTCACCCGGGCCATTGCCTGGTCGATCGCCTCCCGGTCTTCCCGCCGCTGCGGGAAGAAGGGTTTGCGGTGGCCCAGCCGCCCGGTGGCCACCACCTCCCCGACGGTGGCATTGGCCAGTTGCAGGCTGCCGCGCTGCGGCACATAGCCCACCCGGCGCCACTGGTGGAAGGAGCCGAGCGGGGTGCCGAACAGGTGTCGCTCACCGGAGGAGACGGGCGCCAGCCCCAGCAGGGTGCGGACCAGGGTGGTCTTGCCGGAGCCGTTGCCGCCCAGCAGGGCGATGGTCTCGCCCGGCATCACCTGGGCATCGACGCCGTGCAGGATCTCGTGGCCCTGCAGGTTCACCACCAGCTGGCTCCCCTGGACCAGGGGAACCGTGCCGGAACCGGAACCGGAACCGGAATCGGGGCTGGGTGTGGAGGTGGGTGGGTTGGTGGTCACTGGCATCCATTCGCGGTCTGGAGCGCGGCCAGGTTGGCCTGCTGCACGGAAATGTAGTCACTGCCGCGGGACTCGTCGGTGATGCCCTCAAGTGGGTCCAGCACGTCGGTGCGGAGCTTGAGGTCGCCGGCGATGGCCTGGGCGTGGGAGGGGGAGACCAGGGTCTCGTAGAAGATGGTGGTCACGCCGTGCTCCCGGGCCAGCCGCTGGACCTCGGCGATCCGGGCGGGCGACGGATCGGATTCGGCCGCCAGCCCGGAGATGCCGATCTGGTGGAGCCCGTAGGCCTTGGCCAGGTAGCCGAAGGCGGCGTGCGAGGTGATGAACTCCTTGCGCCGGCAGTTCTTCAATCCGGTGGCGAAGGAGCGGTCCAGGGCCGTGAGCCGGCCGCCGAGCTGCTGGGCACTGGCGGTGTAGGCGGCGGCCCCGGCGGGATCCGCCTCCGCCAGGCTGCGCTCGACGGCCTGGCTGATCCTCGCCATGTTCTTCGGGTCCAGCCAGAGGTGCGGATCGGTGGTGCCGTGGTCATGCCCCGCATGGGCCGCGTGCTCGGCCGCCGTCTCGCCCTCATGCCCGCCCTCGTGCTCATCGCCGTGCTCATCGTGCTCATGGGCGTGCTCACCGGTGTGCTCACCCTCGTCGGTGCTGGCGGCCGCCGGCACGACGCTGCTCACGTCCAGCACCCGCTTGGGCTGGGCCTGCTCGACGGCCTTGTCCACCGACGGCTGGAAGCCCTTCTGGTAGATCACCAGGTCGGCACCCGAGAGCGCGGCCACCTGCCGGATGGTGAGCTCCAGGTCATGCGGTTCGGACCCCGGGGCGGTCAGGGTGGTGACCCGCGCGCGGTCCCCGGCGACATTCTCGGCCACGTACTGCAGCGGGTAGAAGGCGGTCACCACCGTCAGCTGCTGGTCATCCCCGGCCTGCGGCGGCGCACCGCATGCGCTGGCGGCCAACAGCAGGCTGGCGACGGCGGGGACGACGACGCGCCGCCTGCGCGCGCCGGTCCCGGGGCCGGTGGAGGGGTTGGTGGTCTTCATGAGAACCATTGTCAACACAATTGAGAATGGTTCGCAAATCCGGCTTGCGGGCGGCCCGCCGGGGCAACGGATCATGGGCACCGCTAGCGTGTCGCCATGACAACCTCCGTACGCTCCATGGCGCTCGCGGTAACCACCGGGATCGCCGGGCTGCTGGCCACGGGCTCGCTGGACCCGGCGGCGGCCGACACGGGGGAATCCGGCACCTCCCTCCTGCAGGTGTGCACCTGGCTCTACCTGCTCACCGTGACGGCCCTCGCGGCGCGGGAGGGCTTCCTGGACGGGGAGTCCGGCCAGGTCTCCGGGTGGCTGCTCGTGGCGGCCGAGGCGCTGGGAGCGATCGTGCTGGTGACCGGCAGCCTGGCCGTCGCCGACGAGCTGCAGCCGCACAGCGGCAGCGTGGTCTGGGCCGTGATGACGGTGGGCAGCCTGCTCTTCCTCGAGCTGGGCCGCCATGGTGGGCAAGCTGACTAGGCTGTTCGCGTGATCGTGATCAACCGCTTCCGCGTCCCGCCCGCCCAGCAGCCCGCCTTCCGGGCCCAGGCCCAGGCGGCGGTGGAACTGTTCGGCACCAAGCCCGGTCTGCAGTCGATTGACCTGGTGCAGAACCTGGACGAGCCACAGCTGTGGGCCCTGGTCACCCGCTGGGAGCATGTCGGGGCGTATCGGCGCGCCCTGGGCGGGTTCGAGTCCAAGATGACCATTGTCCCGTTGCTCAGCCTGTCCCTCGACGAGCCCAGCGCCTTCGACCTGCCCGACGAGGTTGGCCAGAACCTGCCCCGCGGGATTTAGCCGATAGGGTGGGCCGCAGCGTGAACGCCCGCGATGTGCGGTGCTGCGCAAAACCCGGCACCCTCCAGGCGTCGGGTCCAATGAGGACTTGGAGAGATTGAAGTGGCACCCAGCACACTCGACAACGTGATCAGCCTGTGCAAGCGACGGGGGTTCGTCTTCCCCTGTGGCGAGATCTACGGCGGCACCCGCGCCGCCTGGGACTACGGACCCCTGGGCGTGGAGCTCAAGGAGAACATCAAGAAGCAGTGGTGGCGCTACATGGTCACCGGCCGCGACGACGTCGTCGGTCTGGACAGCTCCGTCATCCTGCCCAAGCAGGTCTGGGTCGCGTCGGGTCACGTCGGTGTCTTCACCGACCCGCTGACCGAGTGCCTGTCCTGCCACAAGCGCTTCCGGGCCGACCACCTCGAGGAGGACTTCGAGGCCAAGCACGGGCGGCTGCCGTCGGGCCAGGAGGAGCTCAACTGCCCCAACTGTGGCAACAAGGGCCAGTGGACCGAGCCGCGTGACTTCAACATGATGCTCAAGACGCACCTGGGTGTCATCGAGGACGAGTCCGGCCTCCATTACCTGCGCCCCGAGACCGCGCAGGGCATCTTCGTGAACTTCAAGAATGTGGTGCAGTCCAGCCGCATGAAGCCCCCCTTCGGCATCGGCCAGACGGGCAAGAGCTTCCGCAACGAGATCACCCCCGGCAACTTCATCTTCCGCACCCGCGAGTTCGAGCAGATGGAGATGGAGTTCTTCGTCAAGCCC
The DNA here is from genome assembly GCF_038433155.1 of Luteococcus sp. H101. NCBI lineage: Bacteria > Bacillati > Actinomycetota > Actinomycetes > Propionibacteriales > Propionibacteriaceae > Luteococcus > Luteococcus sp. H101. The sequence goes on along the minus strand of NZ_JBCDMW010000026.1, from coordinate 92,359 downwards.
GGCACGGACGAGGAATGGCACCAGTACTGGATCGACGCCCGCACGCAGTGGTACACCGACCTGGGCATCGACCCGGCCAACCTGCGCCACTACGAGCACCCGAAGGAGAAGCTGTCGCACTACTCGAAGCGCACCGTGGACATCGAGTACAAGTTCGGCTTCGCCGGCAGCGACTGGGGCGAGCTCGAGGGCATCGCCAACCGCACGGACTTCGACCTGGGCACCCACTCGGAGCACTCGGGCGTGGACCTGAGCTACTTCGACCAGGCCGCGGGCGAGAAGTACGTGCCCTACGTGATTGAGCCGGCCGCCGGCCTGACCCGTTCCCTGATGGCCTTCATGGTGGAGGCCTACACCGAGGACGAGGCCCCCAACACCAAGGGTGGCGTGGACAAGCGCGTCGTGCTGAAGCTGGACCACCGCCTGGCCCCGGTCAAGGCCGCCGTGCTGCCGCTGAGCCGCAACGAGGCCCTGTCCCCGAAGGCGCGCGAGCTGGCCGCCCAGCTGCGCAAGAACTGGAATGTGGACTTCGACGACGCCCAGGCGATCGGCAAGCGCTACCGCCGTCAGGACGAGATCGGCACCCCGTACTGCATCACCGTCGACTTCGACACCCTCGAGGACAATGCAGTCACCATCCGTGAGCGGGACACCATGCAGCAGGAGCGCGTGGCGCTCGACCAGGTGGAGGGCTACCTGGCACAGCGCCTGATTGGCTGCTGACCAGCACAAACACGGCACAGCGCCCGGATCCAGGAAGCGGATCCGGGCGCTGTGTTGTTGGTCAAGGCCTCGGCAGGCTTGGCCGCCGTGGTGGGGTCAACTCGGCCACCGTGACCGGGCTCCGCTCAAGCCCACCACGGTCCCCGAGCCTGTCGAGGGGTGGCCAGCCGACTATTCGGGGCGCATCACCCGGGACTTGGGGGAGAGCACCACGGCGCGGGCCGGCACATTGTCCATCACCGTCGCATTGGGGCCGATCTGCACGTCGTCGCCGATCTCCACGTCGCCCAGGACGCAGGCATTCACCCCGACGGAGACATTGCGGCCCAGCCGGGGCGCCTCGCCCGCATAGCGTTCCGGATCCCCGGAGATGGCGCCCAAGGTGGCTCCCTGCCGGATGATGCAGTCGTCGCCGATCACGCTGAAGGGGTGGATCACAATGCCGTGTTGTTCGACGATCCGCACCCGTCGGCCCACCTGCACGGTCTCCGGCAGGTCGATCCCGTAGACATTGCGGCAGATGACCTGACCGGCGCGGCTGATCACCCGGGCGGGGGCACGCAGCGGCTTCGGAGCCTGATCGGTGGCCGCCCAGGCGCCCACCCGGTTGACCGCCAGCGCCTGGAAACCCGGGCGCAGCAGCCCCTCATTGGCGCGCATGTCCTCGCGCAGCTGTCCGACCAGGGGCACCTTCTCGGTCAGGGCACGCACCCAGCCACGACGTGGGGGAGCGGAGATCCGTTCCTTCCAGCCCGCGCCGTGCTGGGTGTCGAAACCCTCGGTGCTGTCACCGGTGGTCACCAGATGGTCATGGTCGGTCATGGTCACAATCCCCCAAGCAAATTGGTTGAACATGACCACACTAGGTCAGGACCGGCCGTCGAGAACCTGTTCGGTGATGTGGTTCGCGATCGGCATAGCGGAGGTGGCCGCCGGGGACGGAGCATTGCACACGTGCAGCATCCGCGCCGTCTGCAGGAAGTGGAAGTCCTCCACCATGGTGCCGTCGGCCCGCACCGCCTGCGCCCGGATGCCGGGCGGGTAGGGGCCCAGGTCCGCGGTGGTCAGCGTGGGGCAGTACTTCTGCACCCGCTTGAGGTAGGCGGGCTTGTACAGCGAGTCCCACTGCTCCTTGATCCCGGTGCGCAGCATGCCCTTGGCCAGCTTCCAGAAGCCCTTGAACTTCACGAAGTCCACCACGTCGCCCGGCTTGATGGACAGCTTGGGGTAGCCCTCCCGGGCAAATCCCATCACCGCATTGGGTCCGACGGTGACCGAACCGTCCATCATCGGCGTCAGGTGCACGCCCAGGAAGGGCAGGTCGGGGTCCGGAACCGGGTAGATCAGCGCGTTGACGATGTCATTGTGCTGCGGCGCCAGCTGGTAGTACTCGCCCCGGAAGGGCACCATCTGGAAGTCCGGCTCCAACCCGGCCAGGCGGGCCAGCCGGTCGGCCTGGATGCCGCCGCAGACCACCAACTGGCTGGCGTAGACCCGATCGGTGCCGGTGCCCCCGGCCGACCCCAGGTCCACCGAGACCTCGCTCAGCGACTCGTGGATCCCCAGCACCGGGGTGGACAGCCGCACCTCGCCGCCCAGGGTGACGATCTTCTCGGCCATGGTGGCGCACACCTGCCGGTAGTCGACGATGCCGGTCTGCTTGACCACGATCGCGCCCAGGCCCACCACATTGGGCTCGCGGCGGCGCAACTCGTCGGCGTCGATCAGCTCGACGTCCAACTCGTTCTGCTGGGCCCGCTCGAAGAGCTTGTGCATCCGCTCCAGCTCCAGCTCATTGGTGGCCACGATCAGCTTGCCGGTGTTGCGGTAGGCAATCCCGTTGGCGTCGCAGAAGTCGCGCGTCCACTGGGCGCCCTGCTTGCAGAACGACGCCTTCTTGGAGCCCGGCGCGTAGTACACGCCGGCGTGGATCACGCCGGAGTTGTGGCCGGTCTGGTGGGCGGCCACCTGGGACTCCTTGTCCACCACCAGCAAGGACGAGCCGGGTCGCTTCTCCAGCAGGGTGAGGGCGGTGGCGAGGCCGACGATGCCGGCCCCCACCACCAGGTAGTCGTACGGGTGCCCCGTTTCGGCCTGCGCGCTCACCGCTGGACCACCGGGAACAGGGCGTCCTGCTCGGCGCGCAGCTGGTCGGCCAGCCGACCCTCGGGCACCTCGACGTCGGCACAGGAGATGACCTCGTCCTTGCCGATGTCGCGCTTGAGGACGCAGCCCTCGGCCAGGCCCAGCGGCAGCAGGTTCTCCCCGCGCTGGATCGACGCCTTCTCACACACGCCGTAGTAGTCATAGCCACCCTTGGCGTCCAGGGCCTGACCGGCCTTGAGGTCCCGCTTGGCCATCGGCACCACCTCAACCCGCGGACCGTCGGGCAGCGGCTTGATGCAGGCGTCCCCCAGCAGCGCGGCGCGCGCGATGGTGTTGGGCACCTCGAAGTGGCACAGGTGGTAGGGGGCGTAGAAGGAGTACAGCGGTCCCTCGCCCAGCTTGTACAGGTTGAGGTAGTGCTGCTGCTTCGGGTCGTCGTGCTCGGCCAGGACGTAGACGCCGGGGCCCGGCTTGGCCTTGACGACGTAGTCCACCGCCCCGCCCAGGGCCTTGAGCTCGGCCAGGTCATACATCCCGGTCAGCTCGTCGACGTGGCCCTCGTGGTCCCGGCCCAGGCAGCCGCGCTGGTGAACCGAGAAGCCGGCGGCATTGGCCACCAGCGCCTGTTCGACGCTGACCTTGGTGCCGTCGGCGAAGGAGGTCACCATGTGCGGGTCCTGGCCCCACTTCTTGGCGAAACCCTCCTGGGTGGTGGGGTTGCGGTACTCGTCCTGCAGCCCCTTGATGTTGCCGGCCACCAGCGGGTTGAGCCCCAGGCCGCGCACAAAGCGGATCAGGTTCATCTGCACGCCGGGCTGGTCGCCGTCCATGCCGGTGTACACGACGCCGGCCGCCTCGGCCTTCTTGCACAGGATGGTGCCCAGGGTGGCGTCCACCTCGGCATTCATCAGCACCAGGTGCTTGCCGTGCTCGATGGCGCACAGGGCCAGCTCCGCGCCGAAGAAGACGCTGCCGGTGGCATCCACCACGACGTCGACCTCGTCGGAGGCGCACAGGGCGGTGTGGTCGTCGGTGACGGCCACCTTGCCCTGCCGGGCGGCGGCGGACACGGCACCGGCATTGTCCGCGTCGACCACCTGGTCACTGCCGTAGCCGGCGTAGTCCAGCGCGGCATGTGCCTTGTCCAGCGAGCGCGCGTAGACGGCGGTGATCACCATGCCGGGCACGGTGTGGTGGATGTGGTTCATCATGCCGCGGGCCATGAAGCCCGGGCCGACGACGCCGACCCGGATCGGCTGGTGCGCCAGCTCGGCGCGCTGCAGCAGCGTGTCGGTGATGATCACTGGGGAATCTCCTTGCCATCCCAGTCGGCCCAGTTCTGGTCCTTCTCGCTGATGACCTCCACCTCAACCGGCCACTCCAGGCCGAAGGCGGGGTCATTCCAGCGCTGGCCACGTTCGCTCTGCGGGGCGTAGTAGCCGGAGACCTGGTAGGTGACCAGGGTGTCGTCGGTCAGGGTGAGGTAGCCGTGGGCGCAGTAGGGCGGGATCCACAGGGCGCGGTGGTTGTCCTCGGAGAGCTCCACCATCACCTTCTTGCCGAAGGTGGGGGAGTCCTCGCGCAGGTCCAGACAGCAGTCGACGATGCTGCCCTTGACGCAGCGCACCAGCTTGCCCTCGGCGTCGGGCTCGATCTGGCGGTGCATGCCGCGCATCGTGCCCTTCTTGTGATTGCCGCTCATGTTGGCCTGCACCACCTCGGTGGGCAGCCCGTGCTCGGCAAACTCCTTCGCGTCGAAGGTGCGGGTGAAGAAGCCACGGTCATCGCTGAACGGCTTGATGTCGATGACCCAGCAGCCGTCGACCTCGGTGGGGGTCCACTCCATGATCAGTTCTCCTTCTTGGTCCAGAAGAGGTCCGGGGTGACCTGCTTGGTCTCCAGCAGGTACTCGATCTGCTTCAGCCGGGTGTGACCGCGGCCGTTGAAGATCTCCGGGGTGAGCTGGATGGCCTCGAAGACCTCGTGCAGCTGCTTGGCGCCGGCGGCCAGGTCCCAGTCGGTGGAGTAGCCCAGGGTGTCGGTGATCTTGTCGAAGTTCACCCGGTAGGAGCGGTTGTCCGCGCTGGGCTCACCGAAGGTCAGCTCACAGCCGGTGAACTCCTGCGCCACGGTCTCGGCGATCTGGCGCACGGTGTAGTTCTGGTTGTTGGAGCCGACGTTGAAGATCTCCGAGTGCACCTTCTCCACCGGGGCGGCCAGGACGGCGCGGATCGCCTTGGCGATGTCCAGGCCGTGCACCATCGGGCGCCACGGGGTGCCGTCGGAGGTCATCGCGATCTTGCCGGTGGTCCAGGCCAGGCCGGACAGGTTGTTCAGCACGATGTCGAAGCGCTGCCGCGGGGAGGCGCCGTAGGCGGTGGAGTTGCGCAGCGCGGTGGGGTGGAAGTTGTCGTCGGCCATGGTCCACAGGTCGTTCTCGGTGAGCACCTTGCACTTGGCGTAGGCGGTCTGCGGGTTGACCTGGCTGGTCTCGTCGGCTACGCCCTCGGCCACGCCATAAGCGGAGCAGGAGGACATGTAGACGAAGCGCGGCACGCCGGCCTGCTTGGCCACCTCGGCGACGTGCACCGAGCCCTTGTGGTTGATGTCGTAGGTGATGGGGCCCACCAGGTCACCGGTGGGGTCATTGCTCAGCTCCGCCATGGCCACGACGGCGTCGAAGCCCTCGCAGTCGGCGACGGTGAGCTCCCGCATGTCCTTGTTGAGGGTCTGCGGGGTCATCGCGACGCCGTTGTACAGCCAGCCGTACTTGTAGAAGCCCGTGTCCAGGCCAACCACCTCGTGGCCCTCGGCCGCCAGGGTCGGGGCCAGGAGGCAACCCAGGTAGCCGTCGGTTCCGGTCACCAGAATCTTCATGTTCTTCACCACACCTTCCAGGGCGCGACGCCGTCGGCCCAGAGCTTTTCGAGTTTGTTGCGGTCCTGCAGAGTGTCCATGGGCTGCCAGAAGCCCTGGTGCTTGTACGCGTTGAGCTGCCCGTCGGTGGCCAGGTTGCGCAGCGGCTCCTGCTCCCAGACGGTCGAGTCGTCGGTGATGTAGTCGATCACGCCCGGTTCCAGGACGAAGTAGCCGCCATTGATCCAGGCACCATCACCGTCCGGCTTCTCCTGGAAGCTGGTGATGGTGGATTCGCACTTGCCCAGCGTGATGGCACCGAAGCGGCCGGGCGGCTGCACCACGGTCATGGTGGCCAGCTTGGCCTGGGCCTTGTGGAAGTCGATCGTCGCGGTGATGTCGACGTCGCTGACGCCGTCGCCATAGGTGAAGCAGAAGGTCTCGTCGCCGATGTAGTCCCGCACCCGGCGCAGCCGGCCGCCGGTCATCGACGCACCGCCGGTGTCCACCACCGTGACCTTCCACGGCAGGTTGGCGCGCTTGTGCACCGTCTGCTCACCGGTGCTCAGGTCGAAGGTGACGTCCGCGTAGCGCATCGCGAAGTTGGCGAACCAGTCCTTGATGACGGTCCCCTTGTAGCCCGCGCAGACGATGAATTCGTCGATCCCGTGGGCGGCATATTCGTTCATGATGTGGAACAGGATCGGCTGTCCGCCGACCTCCACCATGGGTTTGGGCTTGGTGCCAGTTTCCTCGCTCAGGCGAGTTCCCAACCCGCCTGCCAACAGCACTGCCTTCATTTGCTGGATCCCCCGATCTCAAGACTGGCCACCCCCCGGTGGCCCGCTGACAGCAACACTAGGCCCGCGGCATGTCATCCGACAGACGGCTGGTCCCGGAATGTGATGGACTGTCAGCCGTGCCGGGCAATGGGCCGGCAATGGGGGAACCAGACGCGAAGAAAACGGGTCTGACTAGGTAATACAGGGGGAACTATGGCCGCTGTCACGGTCGTCATGCCGACCTATCTTCGTCAGGAATACCTGCCGAAGGCGATCGGGTCGCTGCTTCAGCAAGAGTTCAAGGACTTCACAGCTTTGATCTGTGACAACGCCAACTCGGGTACGACGCGCAAGTTCGTGGAGAGTCTGAATGATCCGCGGTTGGTCTACGTGCCCCGGGAGCACAACCTTGGCCTGGTCAGGAATTCGCTGGAGGGATTCCGGGCCGCAGAGAGTGAGTTCGTCACCAAGCTGGACGACGACGATGAATTCGAGCCCAGCTACCTGGGTCGCTGCGTGCAGGCCCTGCGGGAACATCCCGAGGCGGCCTTTGCGTTCACCGACATGCGGTGGATCGGGCCGGACGGGGAGTCGCTGGAGGGCGTGCAGCAGCAGCAGGACGAGTCCCACGGCTATGGCCAGCTGGTGGAGGGGATGTACCGGCCGCTGAACAGCCTGCTGGTGCACGGCGTCGTGGCGCTCAATGCCACCGTCCTGCGGACCTCCGCCCTGGACTGGAATGCCGTGCGGGAGGACACCGAAACCGCCTTTGACCTGCACATTCTGTTGGAGGCGGCGCGTCACGGTGCGGCGGCCTACCATGTCGCGGAGCGGCTGGTCCGCTACCGGGTGCACCCCGCCACCGACTCGGCCACCAACTACGCGCGCCAGCTGAAGGGCCGGCTGGTGGCGCTGGAGGATGCGCTGCCGGATGCGGCGATCTTCGACCGCCCGGCACTGCTCTCGGCGATGGAGCAGACGTCGACGACGCTGGCTCGGGTGGCGCTGATCGAGGGCAAGCCCGCCGACTCCCGGGCCGCCCTGAAGCCGGTGCTGAGGGACACCGTGAACCCGGCGATCATGCGGCTGGCTCTGCTGGGGGTGTTGCCCTCACGGGTCACCCAGGGCGTGATGGAGCGGCGCAATGCCCAGTGGCAGAAGCGTCACACGATGGGCCCGGTGGACCCGCCGCGGCCCAAGCTCAGCTGAACATCTGGTGAGGAAGCGGGTGGGCCGCCGCCCGCCCGGCTTCCCCTGTCGGGCCGTCAACTGCTGGAGCCGGCGGAGGCCGCGGAGCTCTCCTTGGCGCGGATCAGATCCAGCGCCAGCACGGCGCCCACGGTGGCCGCGCGCAGGTGGTGTGGCAGTTCCCCGGCGAAGCCCAGGGCATAGCGTTCCCGGCCGAGCAGGGCGGCTCCGATCCCGGGCCAGGAGCGGGAGACCTGGGCCGCCTGTCCCTGGCTGCCCGCGACGGTGAACTCTCGTTCCCAGAAGCTGCCGCGCAGTTCCAGCTTCTCGTCGGCCAGTTGCACGGTCAGGTGCTTGGAGAACAGGGTGAACTGCTTGACCACCTCGGCGAAGCGCTGGCCGTCGGGGCCCAGCAGGGCGAAGGTGTCCCGGCCGAGGTTGGGGACGTCGTCCACCGTGAGCAGCGGCCGGCCATCGGACTCGACGACGGTGAGCTGTCGCGAGCCGAGGAAGGACCGGGACAGCGCCGAGCCGCCCGTGGTGATGATGCCCACCGGGATGCCCTGGGCGTCGTGGATCGCGAAGTCATTGGTGAAGAAGCCGGTCACCTGGTCAATGATCAACACGTCGTGCTCAAGAAGGGTCATGTCCTCATGGTGGCAAGGACTGGTGTCAGTGGGGGTGGAGTTCTGGCCTCGCAGTGCCTAGGATGGAGTTAGTTTCAAAACAACACGAACATCACCATGTTCCGTGTCATGCCCCCCACTGGAGGATTGCCATGAGCGCACAGGCCCAGATCATCCTGGAGGCGGCGGGAACCACCGTCGTCCTGGACTCACCGGCTGGGGCCCTGCCCCGGGTGGTGCACTGGGGGGCCAGCCTCGGCTCACTGGACCAGGGGCGGTTCACCAGCCTGGTTGCCGCACAGGCTCCGGTGCGCATGCACAACGGCCAGCCGGACCAGGGTTTCGCGCTGGCGTTGCTGCCCGAGCAGTGGCGCGGCTGGTACGGCCACCCGGGTCTCAGCGGCTCCCGCCATGGCAAGGCGTGGGCCCCCCGCTTCGTGGTGGAGGGCATCGAGCTGGACGGTGCCCCGGTGGCCGGCTTCATCAGCGCGGGCGCGGGCACCATCGTGTGGCATGCCGCCGATCCGGACGGTGGCCTGGCGCTGGATCTGGTGCTGGAACTCACGCCGTCGGGCCTGGTTCGGGCGCGGGCCGAGGTGACCAACACCGGTGAGGATGGCTACCAGCTGGACGAGCTGCTGATTGCCATGCCGGTGCCGGCGCGTGCCACCGAAATCCTGGACTTCGCCGGGCGCTGGGGCAAGGAGCGGGTGCCGCAGCGGACGTCGCTGCCGGTGGGCACCCACTGGCGGGAGGGGCGGCATGGCCGCACCGGCGCCGACTCCGCCTTCGTGCTGCACCTGGGGGAGCCCGGTTTCGGCTTCCAGCACGGCGATGTCTGGGCCGTGCACACCGGCTGGAGCGGCAACCACGTGCACTACGCGGAGAAGAGCCTGATTGGTGACCAGGTGATCGGCGGAGGTGAGCTGCTGCTACCCGGCGAGGTGGTGCTGGCCAACGGCGAGGGTTACGCCAGCCCCTGGATCCACTTCACCCACGGCGTGGGCCTGGACCAGATCGCGCATCGCCACCACGACTTCATCCGGGCCGCGCACCCCGTCGACCCGCAGCGCCCGGTGACCCTGAATGTCTGGGAGGCCGTCTACTTCGACCACGACGCCGACCGGCTCAAGGACCTCGCGCACCGCGCCGCCACGCTCGGGATCGAGCGCTATGTGCTGGACGACGGTTGGTTCGGCTCCCGCCGCGACGACCACTCCGGCCTGGGTGACTGGGTGGTCAGCTCCGACGTCTGGCCCGATGGCCTGCACCCGTTGGTGGACGAGGTGACCGGCCTGGGCATGCAGTTCGGCCTGTGGTTCGAGCCGGAGATGGTGAACCCGGACTCGGACCTGGCCCGCGCGCACCCCGACTGGGTGATGCAGGTGCCCGGCCGCACCCTGCTGGAGGCCCGCCACCAGTGGGTGCTCAACCTGGGCATCCCGGAGGCCTATGCCCACGTCCGAGACCAGATGATGGCCCTGCTCGACGAGTACGACCTCAGTTACATCAAGTGGGACCACAACCGGGACCTGCTGGATGCCGGCACCTCGCCCGACGGCCGTCCCGGCGTCCACGAGCAGACCCTGGCCTTCTATCGGCTGGTCGACGAGCTGAAGGCGGCCCACCCCGGCCTGGAGATCGAGTCCTGCAGCTCCGGCGGCGCCCGGATCGACCTTGAGGTGATGCAGCACTGTGACCGGGTCTGGGTCAGTGACAACATCGACCCGACCGACCGGCAGCAGATGATGCGCTGGACCGCCCAGCTGCTGCCGCCGGAGATGCTGGGATCCCACATCGCCTCGGGCGCCTCGCACACCACCGCCCGCCATCACGACGTCAACTACCGCGCCGCGACGGCCGTCTTCGGGCACCTGGGTGTGGAGTGGGACCTGGCGAAGGCCACCGACGAGGAACTGGCGAAGCTGGGGGAGTGGATCGGCTGGTACAAGCAGCACCGCGGGCTGCTGAATGCCGGCACGCTGGTGCGCGTCGACGTACCGCAGTCCGGCGACGGCGACGTGTTCCTGCACGGCGTCGTTGGTGAGGATGCGGCCATCTTCGCGTGGACCTCGCTGGTCACCACGTCGACGTGGAGCCTGGGGGCCATCAGGCTGCCCGGCCTGGATCCCGACGCCACCTACCGAGTGGAGCACCTGGACCTGACGGTCACCGAGGGCCCCGGGATGCATGCCGAGCCGGTGGAGATGACCGGCCGGATGCTGGCCACCGCGGGGCTGCGGGCACCCGTCGTGCACCCGGAGCGCACACGGATCCTGGTGGCCGAGCGGGTGGGGTGAGCGGGCGTGGACGACTTCTCCGGCCTGGACGCAACCTCGCGACGGCTGGCGCTGGCGGTGCTGCGCCAGGGCCCGATCTCCCGGGCGGAACTCCGCGGCCGGCTGGGGCTGTCGGCGCCCAGCCTGACCCGGCTGGCCAAGCCCCTGGTGGCCCGCGGACTACTGGTGGAGGGCGAACCGGTGGGGCCGGTCACCACCGGCCGCCCGTCGGTGCCGCTGGACGTCGACTCCACCCGAGGGCACTTTCTGGGCGTGAAGTTCGTGCCCGGGCGGATGTTCGTCGTGCTCACCGACCTCAAGGGGACGGTGCTGGAGAGCCGGGTGGCCGATTCCGACTTCGGTGATCCCGCGAACGCGGTCGAAGCCGTCGCAACCGTCGTGGACCAGGTGAGGCGGCGCCCGGACGGGATCGGCATCAGCCTGGGCGCCAGCGTCCGGGACGCCGGGTTGGTGTGCGAGGCCGGTTTCATGGGCTGGCCGGACGTGCGGCTGGCGGAGCTGGTGCGGCGGCGCACCGGGCTGCCCTGTGTGGTGGAGAACGACGTCACCGCACTGGCACTGGCCGAGCACTGGTTCGGCTTCGGCCGCGGGGTGCGCGACTTCCTGGTGGTGACCCTGGGAGCCGGTGTGGGGGCCGGCCTGGTCTGCGAGGATGAACTGGTGCGCGGCCACCGCGGCCGGGCGGGGATGATCGGCGGCCTGGTGCTGCACGACGGCCGTCGGCTGCACCAGGTGGTGGAGACCGCGGCCATTCAGGCCCGGTTGGCCGACGAACCGTTGGCTGTGGTGCTGGCCGACGTCGCCGGCGCGATGGGGGAGCTGATCGGCCAGCTCTGCTTGGTCAGCGCGCCGGCACGGGTGCTGCTCTCCGGTGAGGGCCTGGAGCTCCTTTCCGGGGCGGAGCGGGCGCCGGTGACCCGGGCGCTTCTCGCCGGGATCTCCCGCTACACCCAGCTGGAGCCCGAACAGCTCCGGGTGGAGCCACTGGACTTTGCCGAATGGGCCCGGGGCTCCGCGGCCATGGCGATCCGAGCGCACATGGCCGCGGAGTAGCAGCTACTTCTTCTTGCTGCGCAGGATCTCGATGATCCTGGGACGCAGGGTGGCGACGCTGACCACCTCGTCAATGGAACCCACCTCCACCGCTCGGTGCACATTGTGCACGGCGTCGAACTCCCCGGCGACGGTGGAGATCATCTCGGCCCGCACGGTCTCCCGCAGTTCGGCCAGCTCGGCCTGCAGCGGCACCTTGCCGGCCTCGTCGGCCTGTTGGATCCGGGCCTTCAGGTCCACCAGGCGGGCGTCGGCCTCCACCCGCTTGGCGACGTCGCGGGCAAAGACCACCGCCGCGGCCGGGGCGCCGCCGATCACCGAGGCATAGGAGCCCTCCAGCGCCAGCACCGTCATGTCGTCGTTCAGCGCCTTGGAGAAGACCACGAAGGCGCCGCCGTGGTAGCGGCTGATCACCACGAACACGATCGGCCCGTCGAAGTTGACCATGGCCCGCCCGATCTCGGCGCCGTACTCCAGCTGCAGGCTGCGCATGGACTCCGGGGAGCCGTCGAAGCCGGACAGGTTGGCCAGCACCACCAGCGGCCGGTTGCCGGAGGCGGCGTTGATGGCCCGCGCGGTCTTGCGCGAGGACTGTGGGAACAGGGTGCCGGCGGTGAAGGTGTCCGGGCCGTCGGCGGGCAGGTAGCCGGCCCGGCTGGTGGGCTTGGACTCGATCCCGATCAGGGCGATCGGCATTCCACCCATCGTCGTGTCGTACACCACCGAGGTGTCGGCACTGGCCATCCCGGCCCAGCGTTCCAGCGGCTCGTGGTCGGCATCGGCGACGGCCCGCATCACCGTGCGGATGTCGAAGGGCTTCTTGCGCTCCGGATTCTTGTCGGCGCTGAAGATCTCCGCGACGGTGGCGAACTCGCTGCCCTCACAGGAGTGCGCGCTCAGACCGACGTCGCGGGCGTCGTCGTCGGTGGTGGGAATGGGCCGCGGGCCGGTCTCACCGGGGGCGATGTAGCTGTGCTCGTAGTGCCGCATCAGCACCTGTTGCGCCTCGGCGAGGTCGCTGGCCCAGTACTGCGCCTGGCCATTGGGCCCCATGATCCGGTCATAGCCGCCGATGCCGAAGTTGTCCTCGGCGGAGACGCCGCCGGAGAAGTCCAGCGACTGCTTGCCGGTGAGCACCATCGCCGAGTCGGGGGTCATCACCAGGATGCCCTTGGTGTGCATCAGCATGGTGGCCTCGGCATTCCAGTAGGGCTGGGCGCCGACATTGATCCCGGCGACGATCACGTTGATCTCCCCGCCGTCCTGGGTGAAGTTCACGATCCGGCGTAGGGCGTGCGCGACGGCGTCCATGTTCTCCGTGCCGGACTCCATCGAGATCCGGGCGCCCGAGGAGAGGGTGAACCAGTCCACCGGCAGCCGCAGTTCCTGCGCCAGGTCGATCGCGGCGACGATCCGGTCCGCCTCCGCCCGGCCGATGGAACCCAACGACTTCAGCGGGTCACCGAACAGCACGATGCGCCGCACACCTTCGGGGTGGATCGGGGTGGGGGTGGACACGTCGGCCACGATGATGCCGGCGGTGTTCAGCCCCGGCTCCCGGTTGGCCGGCACCAGCGCGCCGGCCTGATCCAGGTCCAGCTCGACGGCCTTCCCGCGGGAGCTGGCCACCAGGCCGAACAACTCGTAGGGGTAGACCAGGCCGCGACGACGGGCGCGCAGCACCTTCTCGTCGTAGCCGCTGACCGGGGCCAGCGGCTCGGTGGTGGGGTCCTGGATCTGGAAGCGGACACCGAAGCCGGGTTGGTGGCTGAACCGGACCACCGTCGGTACGGGATCCGTGCCCGGAGCCCGGGTGACGGTGGCCTGGATCCGGACCTCGGTGATACCGGCGTCGGCGGTCAGCGGCGCCAGCGTGCGCTCCAGCTGGCCGAGGTTGCGCAGGTCCACGTCGTGTTCGCCCCAGATGTGGATCCAGACGTGGTTGTGGTCCAGCTCACCCTTGCGGGCCCCGGCCCGGGCGCGACGGATGGCGTCGGTGGCATTGATCAGGGCGCGCTCCAGATGGGGCATGCCGGTGACCCTGCCCTGCTCGTCGCGCAGGATGCTCAGCCGCCGGACCTGGCCCAGCGCCACCAGCCGGACGTCGTCGGCATTGTTCCTGGCGGTGGCCTTGAGCAGCACGGTGGTGCCGGGGGCGTCCAGCCGCTCCAGACCGAAGTTCTCCAACCGCCCCAGGTTCAGCTGCCGGCCGACCATCGGGTGGTGGCCGCGCTGGATCCGCTGCTCGACCAGGCCGTCGGCGCCCCGCCGCAGGGTGAAGTACTCCACCGTTCCCTGGTGCAGCGGCAGGACGCTGACCACCATGCGACGCAGTTCGGGGATGAAGCCCAGCCGGCTGGCGCGCTGGAGCACCTCGGCGGCCAGCTCCTCGCCCGACGGCGCCTGGTCGGCGGTCAGGTAGAGGTCCACGACGGCGTTCTGTCCGGGCTCGCGCTGGGCCACCAGATCCGCCAGGACCTGCTCCAGCGCGGAGCCGGCGGTCAACTCGTCGTAGCTGCCGATGGCCGAGACCAGCCGGGTGGGCTGCTCGTCGATCACGTAGTCGGCGGTCACCACGCCCCGGCCCGCCACCTCGGCGACCTTCAGGTTGGCCAACTGGTGGCCGCGGTAGTGGCGCTGGGCCAGGATGCCCAGCAGCGGCTCCTCGGCGGTGGCGCGGCTGTCCGGGTCGACGCCCAGGAAACCGACCAGCCGGTCCGGGGCGGCCACCAGTTCCTCGGCGACGGCCTGCCGGGTCGGGCCCTCGGGCAGGGCCTGCAGATGACCCAGCAGCTCCGGCACCTGGGCCAGGGCGGTGGCCTGCTGGGCGTCCAGCGCGGGCTTGTCGAACCAGCGGTAACGCAGGCCGCGGGCCAGGTCACCGATCCGGGGGAAGCGACGCTGGGTGGCCAGCACCAACCGGTCCAGCACGGCGCGGATCTGTTGCCCCGCCTCGCGCGGCCGGTCGTGCTCGTCCCACTGCTGCAGGATGCCGGTGACCACCTGCAGCGCCGGGGTCCAGCGCTGCTGGAGCAGGAAGAGCCGGAAGACGGCCTGCTCCAGCTCCTCGCTGTGGTCCAGGGAGTCGACGCCGTAGTGGGCCAGCACTGTGGTCAGCCGCCGGGCGAAGGCTTCGGGCAGCTGCTCGCGCTCCACGTCCAGGCTGTGCAGGTAGCGCTGGAAGAACTCCCGGGTGGTGTGCACCCGGGTGTCCTGCTCCGCCAGGTCGGCGGCGTGGGTGCGGTCGGGCTGGTTGCGGTGCAGCTCCGCGACGTCGCAGAAGACCTGCAGCAGCGCGGCTTCCTCCTGGAGTGTCTCGGGGGAGTCGGTGCGCAGGGCCAGGTAGCGTCGCCAGGCGCCGTCGGGCTGGTCCGGATCGGTGTCGAAGCCAAGCACCGCCTGCCGCAGCGCGGTCCGGGCGGTCTCCTGGTCGGCGACGGTGGTGGCGTCGGCGGGCAGGTCCAGCGCCGCGCCGGCGGCTTGCTCTGTGGGGGCGGCGTCGTCGGCGAGGGGCTCCAGCCGGGCCAGCGGGGCGCCGGTCTCCACCTGGGTGCCCGCGCGGACGGCGATCTCCTTGACCCGGGCGGCGAAGGGCGCGGTGATGATGGTCTCCATCTTCATGGACTCCAGCACCAGCACCCGCTCGCCGGCGGCCACCTCGTCGCCCTCCTGGACGGGGGTGGCGACCACCAGCGCCGGTGCCTGACTGCGCAGCACGCCGCCCTCGTCGCGGCTGACGCGGTGGGTCTGGCCGTCGATCTCGATGGTCTGCACCGGGCCGGGCTGGCCCAGCAGCACCCGGTGGTGGCTGTTGCCGATCACCAGCCGGGCGGTGAAGTCATCCAGCCGGGTGAACTCGGCGACGATCGGCGCGGTCTGCTCGTCCAACTGCACTTCGAACTGCTGCGGGCCCATCCGCAGCACCCGGACCGAGTGGGTGGTGCCGCGCAGCTTGAGCTCGGCCGGGCGGCCGAGTTCGTGGTTGGCCAGCGGGCGGCCGCGTCGGGCGGTGTCCAGGAAGCGGGCGCGCTCCACCTGCTCGGCGGCCAGGTAGGCCTCGATCCCGGCCACCACCAGGGCGGCGCCGGAGTGGGTGCTGCGCTGCAGGCCGCCAGCGGCCCGGGTCCGGTCGATCCAGCCGGTGTCGGCCCAACCGTCGGGGCCGGTGCCGTCGATCACGGCGGGCTCGTCGAGCAGTTCCAGGATGAAGGACTTGTTGGTGGTGCCGCCGTCGATCACCACCTGGGTGTCGGCCATGGCGCGCCGCAGCCGGCCCAGCGCCTCCTGGCGGGTGGTGCCGTAGGCGATGATCTTGGCGATCATGGAGTCGAAGTCGGCGGGAATGGTGTCCCCGGCCTCGACGCCGGTGTCCACCCGGATGCCGGGGCCCTGCGGGAGGACCAGGTGCTGGATGTGGCCGGGGGCGGGGGCGAAGTCGCGGTCCGGGTCCTCGGCATTCAGCCGGGCCTCGATGGCGTGGCCAATCTCTTCGGGCTTGTCACCCGTGAGCTTGCCGCCGGTGGCGACGTGCAGCTGCAGCTTGACCAGGTCGGTGCGGGTGGTCAGTTCGGTGATCGGGTGCTCCACCTGCAGCCGGGTGTTCACCTCCAGGAAGGCGAACAGGTCCTCGTCGGGCTGGTACAGGAATTCGACGGTGCAGGCGCCGCGGTAGCCCACCCGGACCGCGAGTCGTTCGGCGCTGGCCTTGACCTCGGCGACGCGCTCCGGGGAGAGCAGGGGAGAGGCGGACTCCTCGATCACCTTCTGATTGCGGCGCTGCACCGAGCAGTCCCGCACGCCCAGGGCCCAGGCGGTCTGGCCGTCGCTGATCACCTGCACCTCGACGTGCCGGGCGCCGGTGACCAGGCTCTCCAGGAAGACCACGCCGGAGCCGAAGGCCCGCTCGGCCTCACCCCGGGTGCGCTCGAAGACGTCGGTCAGCTGGGCGTCGTCGTTGACCTTCTGGATGCCGCGGCCACCACCGCCGGCGGTGGCCTTCAGCATCAGCGGGTAGCCCAGCTCGTTCGCGGTGCGCAGGGCGTGCTCCGGGGTGTCCAGACCGCCGCGGCTCCACGGGGCGACGGGCACCCCGACCTCCTCGGCGATGAGCTTGGAGCCGATCTTGTCGCCCAGCTGGCGCATCGCGTCGGCGCTGGGGCCGACGAAGGTGATTCCCAGCCGGTCACACAGATCCGCGAAGGCCGGGTCCTCGGCGACGAAGCCCCAACCCACCCAGGCGGCATCGGCCCCGGTCTCCCTCAGGGCCTGCTCCAGCAGGTCCAGGTTCAGGTAGGGGCGCGCGGCGGCCGGGCCCAGGTCATGCGCTGTGTCGGCCTCCCGGACGAACATGGCATTGGCCTCGCCGCTGGTGTGCAGTGCGATCACCTGGATCTGCTGGCCGTCGGGGTGCTCCGCGTTCAGCTCCCGCACCGCGTGGATCAGGCGCATCGCCGCCTCACCCCGGTTGATGATGGCAAGGCGGGTGATGCTGGGGGCCGGGGGGGCCGCGGGGCTGGTGCTCATGCGCGCTGTGGTCCTTCGAGACGGGAAACAGGATCAGCACGACGCTATTGCCGTCGAATGCTCCAATGCGGGAAGGATTTGCGCAGAGTCTGTGGCCCGTTCGTGGTGGGATTCCTACAAAAGGCTGGGAGTGGTTGCCGAGCCGCTGGTGCCGGGGCGCACGCTGTTCACCTTCACCCGGTGACGACGGTCCGCAGCAGACGACCGGTAGCGTGGGCGCCCGGGAGGATCGATGCAATTCGTCGGAGACTGCGCCAACTGCGTGGGGTTGTGTTGTGTGGCGCTCTCCCGCTCGAGGGCGGGCGGTTTCGGCGCCGACATCCCGGCGGGGACGCCCTGTCACCACCTGCGGCCGGACAATCTGTGCCAGATCCACTCCCGGCTTCGCGACGAGGGCTGGCCGGCCTGCACCGTCTTCGACTGCTTCGGGGCCGGGCAGCAGGTGACCCAGCTCACCTTCGGTGGTGATGCCGACTGGCGTCGGGATCCGGAGACGGCGGCCTCGGTCTTCGGTGCCTTCGGGGTGATGCGGCACCTGATGGAGATGCTGCGGCTGCTCACCGAGGCCCGGGAGCTGGCGCGCGACGAGTTGGGTCCGCCGGTCCGGGAGTTGACCGATGAGGTGCAGGCCCTGACCAGGCTGGATGCCGCAGGGCTGGGCAGGGTGGACATGGCAGCGCTGCGCGGCCGGGTCGGGCCGCTGCTGGCGGCGGTCAGCGAGCAGTATCGCGCTCCGGCGCCCAGGCCCAAGCGCTTCGTGCCCCGGGCCCAGCTCCTGGGGGCACACCTGCGTGGCAAGGACCTCAGCCGGTATGGCCTGCGCAGCGCCCTGTTGATCGCCGCGGATCTGCGCGGCGCGCGGTGTCACCGGACGGATCTGTTGGGGGCTGACCTGCGTGACGCCGACCTGTCCGACGCGGACCTGGGCGGCGCGATCTTCCTCACCCAGCAACAGGTGGCCGCGGCCCGGGGCAATGCCGGGACCCGGCTGCCCATCGGCCTCACCCACCCCGAGCACTGGAGCTGACCATGGATGGGCTGACCGTGCGACTGGCCGGTTCCGCGGACGCCGAATCAGGAGACTTCGGCGAGCTGTTGCCGGATCGGTGGCGCGGGGGCGGCAACCGCCGTTCCCTGGTGGCTGTGGACCCCTCCGGTCGGGTGCTGGGGCACTGCCGGGGGATCGACAATGCGGCCCACCCCGGTTCCCGGGTGCTGGTGCTGGAGGTCGGGCCCGAGGTCCGGCGGATGGGCATCGACGATGCCCTGCTGCGCGCCCAGATCGAGCTGTCCGCCGTGCCCCTCACCATGAAGATTCACGCCAACCAGACCGATGACATGGCCCTGGCGAGGCGGTTTGGCGGAGTTGCGATTCAGCTCACCCCGCCGTGGCGACGGGTGGTGGACGACGAGCTGCGCGCCTGGGCCGACGCGCACCGGGGAGACACCGAACCCATCCACGACGCCGACCGGGAGGCGATTCGGGAGTTGGAGGCCGACCACTACCGGGCCCAGCACGCCCGGTGGTCCCCGGCCGCTGCCCGGGAGGTGATGCTGGACTACTTCGTCGAGGACCACAGACCCGGGAGTCCGTCGGCCTACCACCCCGACCGCTCCGTCCTGGTCCGTCGCGACGCAGAGGTGGCTGCGGCCGGTCTGCTCTGGCCCGGCAGCCCGGAGGAGGGCCGGGAGGTCACGCTGTTGGCCTGGCCCTACGAGGGGCCGCATTTCCGTCGGGACAAGGAAGCGTGTCTGGCTGCTGTCATCGACGCCTGCGTGGACGGTGAGGTCCTGCTGGTGGATGCCCACCTCACCGAGACCGAGGAATATCGGATGATGGCCGAGGTCCCCGTCGCGCCGATTGACGCGACGAATGACTGGATGGCCCTCGTGCACATTCCCGTTCCGGGCGCTCCTCGGCCGGTACCGCTGGATCCGGCGTTGATCCCGCCCGAGGCCGCGTGGGTGCGCGACCTGAGCTGAGCTCAGCGATCAGGCCGCGTTGGTTTCCAGGATCTGGGTTTCCAGGTGGCGTCGGGAGGCGGCGACGTCGGGTCGGCCGAGGTCGAGGGTGCGGCTGGCCGTGGTGAGGTAGCGGTAGCCCAAGGGGGTTTGCCACAGGAAGACCCCGGGCAGGTTGGACGAGGTGCCAGCCGAAGTGGGTCTTGGCCCGGTGGGCGCGACGGGACAACGGACCGAGATTGTCCGGATGCGTGACGCCGCGGGCAGGGGCCTCGACGGGCTCGACCCTCGTGCTGGAGTCGGTGCCAGCAGGGGCCTCGACAGGCTCGGCCGCCGGGGCCGGGTTCACGGGCGGGCTCGACTCAGCCACCGGGGCCAGATCCTTGCTCACCCACTCAGCCACCGGTCCCCGAGCTTGTCGAGGGGCCTCGGGACTCCAGGGGATGGTGTGGTCCAGGTCGAGGCCCTGGGATTTGCGGGTGGACCAGGGGAACACCTCGTACGGGGACCTCAGTGTGACGGCTTCCCGCATGGTGGGTGGACACTCATACGCATCGCTGGGGGCTTGGTGGTTCTGGTCGATCACCGGGCGGACCGTGATCCGATGGTGCCCGAACAGGTCCCGCAACCACCCCGCGAGCAGTGGTTGGAGTTCATCGGCGCGGGCGATGCCGTCCCCGGCCTGCAGGGTGGTGTCGGTCAGGTGCACCACCACCTGGGTGGTGGGCAGCAGCTTCTCCGGGTCGACGGTGATCTGGCCGCACGCGTGCCCGGCCTGACCCGCCCGCTGGCACACAGCCTCGAAGTCTTCCCCGGTGGGGAGCCGGTCCAGGACATCGGCTTGGAGGAGTTGGGTGGCCAGGGCGGGGGTGGCCATCAGCCCGAGGGCCTTCGCGCGTAGCGCGTTGGGGGTGCCGGCGTGTCCGGCGCGGCGCAGCACCTGCACCAGACGGTCGATCTGTGCGTCGAGTTGGACGGCGTCGGCGGCGTCCACCACCGCGGCCACATCGGCGACCCCGCCCTCGGATTGGGCGATCCATACTCCCCGCGCCTCGGTGGCGGCCTGCCGCTTCTGCTCCGCCTGGTCGGGTGGGAGGTGGCGCAGCACCACCCCCGCCACCGTCTTCTTCACCCGCCGAAACGACATGCCCACGATCATCCGCGACAGTTCGAGGTCCACCAACCCCGCCGCATCCGCATCGAGCTCGCGGGTGGCGTAGGCGATGTGCTGGGCGTGGTGCACTGGGACGTCGAGGTCCTGCACCATCTGCCACAGGACGGGGAGCCGGTGCCGGACGTCGAGGGCGGTGGCGATCAGGGCGGTGGCCTCCTCCACCCGCACATGCAGGTCGGCGGCCAACTCCAACGCACACCCTTCGGCCACCCCGGGAGTTCCCGCTCCACCGAGGGCGACGAGGCGTTCCCGGCCGGGCAGCGCCGGCTCGGACGAATCCACCTCGTCGACGTCGGAGTACAGGTCGGCCAGATGGGCGATCAGCCGGAAGTCGCGGGCCTCGGACTCCCGCCGGGCCCGGCGCTCCGCCCGCAGAGCCTCGATCGTCGCAAGAGTGGTGGCCGGGAGGTCGTCGGGCATGCCCATGGGAGGTGTCTGGGTTGCTGGTGTGCTGCTCATGGTGACCTCCCCCGAAGTCTTCGTGTCTGTATTCTAATTCTACCCAGAGATACATTTCTGGGCGAGTGTTTAGTTTGTCTAGAAAGTCACATCCCTGGCCCTCGAGAGGCTGGGGCACCGGGGCTGAGTCCCCTGCCGAGTGGGCCGTCGAAGTGCTCGGGTTCGGGGTTGGGTCCCTGCGGACAAGCCAAGCACCCACCTCTGACAAAACCGGCCGCGCGCGGCGGATCCGATCAGTTGGGCTGATGGGCACCGTGGTTCAGTTCAAGCTCTACCGGGCCCTCGACAGGCTCGAGCACCGTGGCTCGGTTCCTGCCGACGTGGCCTTGGGCTGGCTCGGGCGTCGTCGCTGGGTCACCTGCACATTGGCCGAGCACCCACCCTGACAATTGCCGGCGGCTGCCGCAATGAGGAAATGTCACAGCGCCCAACTACAGTTGGTCCGGCCATCGCACCGGTGGCCAGCACCAAGCCCGGAAGTGATTCAGTGACCGTCTACCCGCCTCTTCGACTGTCGTCGCCCAGCAAGGCCGACGCGGTGGTCGTCGACACGCCCGTGATCCTGGCCCCGATGGCCGGAATCACCAACCGCGCCTATCGGCAGCTGTGCGCCGAGCAGGGCGCCGGGCTGTACGTGTGCGAGATGCTGACCAGCCGGGGCATCGTGATCCAGGATCGCAAGACCCAGAAGATGCTGGGTTTTGCGCCCAATGAACAGATCCGCAGCGTCCAGACCTATGGCGTGGACCCGGAGATGGTGGCCCGCGCCACCCACGTGCTGTGTGACCAGTACGGCGTCAACCACGTGGACCTGAACTTTGGCTGCCCGGTGCCCAAGGTCACCCGCAAGGGCGGCGGCGGGGCGCTGCCGTGGAAGCAGGAACGTTTCCGCGCCATCCTGCGCGCCGTGGTCAAGGCCGCTGACACCTACGGCGTCCCGGTCACCATGAAGACCCGCAAGGGAATCGACGAGGCCCACCTCTACTACCTGGATGCCGGCCGGATCGCCGAGCAGGAGGGAGTGGCCGCCATCTGCCTGCACGCCCGCACCGTCGGTGAGGCCTATTCCGGCCAGGCCGACTGGGACTCGATCGCGCGGTTGGTGGAACACGTCAGCATTCCGGTGCTGGGCAATGGCGACATCTGGGAGGCCAGCGACGCGCTGCGGATGGTGGAGCAGACCGGTTGCGCCGCGGTGGAGGTTGGCCGCGGCTGTCTGGGGCGGCCGTGGCTCTTCCGGGACCTGGCCGACGCCTTCGCCGGGCGCGAGACCCAGCACAAGCCCACCCTGGGTGAGGTGGCGGCCATGGTGCGGCGACACGGCGAGCTGCTGGCCGAGGTGATGGGGGAGCAGTACGGCCTGACCGACCTGCGCAAGCACATGGCCTGGTACTTCAAGGGCTTCCCGGTGGGTGGTGAGCTGCGCCACCAGCTGGCGATGATCAGCGACTTCGAGACCTTCGACGCCCTGCTGGCCCAGCTCGACCACGACGCGCCCTTCCCGGAACTCGAGCTGGGCAAGCCCCGCGGCCGGCAGGGCACCCCGCGCGCCAAGGTGATCCTGCCCTACGGCTGGTATGACGACACCGACGGTCGCGAGCTCGAATTGAGCGACGACGAGGCCGCCGGTTCGGGAGGATAGAGCCATGTGCACATCTGCTGCGGCCCCCGAGCCCGCCGAGGCGCCAGACCTGGCGCCCAAGGACCTCATGCCCCGCGCCGTCGAGTGGGCCAAGACCATGCACGGCCACGGCGACGACCAGCTGGTGCAGGCCCATCGGGACTCCCACGCCGGGATCCGGCCCGGCGAGGTGCTGGGTCGCCAGGCCCGGGAGGAGCGGGAGGCCGCGACGCTGCGCCCGGGTGCCACCCTGGCCCATGGGGCCGGGAACCGAGCCGTCGAGGAGGAGCCGGACACCGAGCGGACCTGCTTCGAGCGGGACCGGGACCGGATTGTCCATTCGCCCGCCTTTCGACGGTTGGCCGGCAAGACCCAGGTGGTGGTCTACCCGACCGACCACCAGCGCACCCGGCTGACCCACGCGCTGGAGGTGGCGCAGGTGGCCACGTCGATTGCCCGCGGGGTGGGCGCCAATGTCAGCCTGGCCGACGCCATCGCCCTGGGCCATGACTGCGGTCACGGGCCGGGCGGTCACGCCTCGGAGGATGCCTTCGACGCCTTCATCCCGGAGGGCTATGACCACGGCCCCTGGGGCGCCAATGTGGTGCTGACCAGCCTGAACCTGTGTGCCGAGACCCTGGACGGGATCCGCAACCACTCCTGGAGCCGGCCCGCGCCGGGCACCGTGGAGGGGGAGATCGTCAGCTGGAGTGACCGGATTGCCTACTGCGCCCATGACCTGGAGGACGCCATCCATGCCGGGATCGTCGCGCTGGCGGACCTGCCCCAGGAGGTGGCGGCGATTGCCGGGATCGGCCGTCGGGCCCAGCTGGGCACCTTCATCCGGGCGGTGATCCGCACCACCAATGCCACCGGGCAGGTGGGGATGGACCCGCAGACCGCCTCCGCGCTGGCCGCGCTGCGCAAGTTCAACTATGAGCGGATCTACACCCGCCCGGACTCGGTGGCCCAGTCGCATGCCGTCGTGGAGGTGTTGCACGGGCTGGTGGAGCGCTATGTCGCCCGGCCCGAGCTGATGCCCGTCGACTACCGCTGGGACGACGTGGTGCGCGGCGCCGTGACCTATGTGGGCGGGATGACCGACCGGTTCGCCTTCGACCAGGCCGAGGAACTGCTCGGCTGGAGCAGCGAGCGGTTGCCCAGGGGGATCGGCCGCGGCGCATGACCCCTCAACCCGCACTTCAGGTGCCCGTGTTGCACCCATGTGATTCTGGCTAGTGTGAACGGGTGAACTGGTCGCGGCAGCGTCGCGACCTCGCAACCACCAGGGGGTGAGCATGGCCGAGGCCAGGAAGAAGGGTGGCGATCCGACGATCGTCATCGTGCTCATCATCTGCGTGATCGTCGGGATGATCCAGGGTGCGCGCGGGCTGGTGCACGGCGCCAGTGACGGCTTTCGTCGCGCCAAGGTGGTTGCGGTGGAGAATGTCGACGACTTCCGCGGCACCCTCAAGGTCAGCACCTCCGCGTGCGAGGACACCCCGGCGCTGGACCAGGTGCGTTATCAGGTGACCAATGCCCAGGGCAGCCAGGTGGCCACCGTCGACAAGCCGCTGGTGGCCGGCCGGGAGCGGCAGACGGCCGACGTCGGCCAGGGACTGGCCCCGGGCCGCTACAAGGTCAACGTCACCTGCCTGTGCGACGGCAAGCCCACCGGGGACACCAAGTCCACCCGGGTCACGGTGCGCACCAGCGATGCCCGGGCCGCGTCGGCCACCCAGCCGCGGCCGCAGCGGCTTCCGCACACCGGCCGCTGACTGGCCGACGCACCCGCAGGCCGGGCTCAGGGGTGCAGGGCCTCCCGCAGGTCCGCGGGCAGCAACTTGGCCCGGGCGATCAGCTCATTGGCCACGACGATGGTGATGGCCTGCCCGGCCATGATCCCGATCAGCACCAGCACCTGGGCGGCGCCCGCCTGCAGGGCGGAGCCGCCGCCCAGCAGCACGCCGACGAAGGCGCCGGGCAGGGTGACCAGGCCGACGGTGCGGGTGGTGTCCAGATTGGGCACCAACGCCTCGCCCGCGGTGCGCTCGGTGACCAGCCGGATGGAGCGGTGCCGGTCCATCCCCAGCGACAGGGCCGCCTCATAGGTGCCGACGTCATCCCGCAGGGCCGCGAACTGGCGTCGGCCGACCAGGGTGTGCGCCGTCATCATGTTCCCGATGATGATGCCCGCCACGGGAACCAGCGCAGCCCCGGACAGCGGGGACACACCGGTGCCGAAGACCACGGCCAGCACCGGCAGCACCCCGCAGGCCATGGCCAGGGTGGTCCACGGCCAGGCCGAGCCCACACCGGTGCGCTGGGCCGTGGTCCGCACCGCCACCACGAACATCAGCAGGCTGAACAGCGCGGCCAGGGCCAGGTGTCGCAGGCAGATCACGATGATGAAGGACACGGCGGCCAGCTGCAGGGCCGCGCGGGCGGAGGACACCAGCATGGACTTCTCATGGCCCAGCCGCCCCGCGCGGGAGGCGGCGACGCCCAGGGCCACCAGCAGCACCAGCGCCAGGCCGAGCTGCCAACCAAGCGTTACGATCACCGTCGGATTCTATGCCCGTCGGCCGGGCGGATTCTCGGCGCTAGACTCCGTCCCATGGCCGGACGGATCAACGACGAGGACATTGCGCTGGTCCGGGAACGCACCCGGATTGACGACGTGGTCTCCTCCTATGTGACGTTGAAGCCGGCCGGTGGCGGGTCGCTGAAGGGGCTGTGTCCCTTCCACGACGAGAAGACCCCCAGCTTCCAGGTCACCCCGTCGCGGGGTTTCTACTACTGCTTCGGCTGCGGGGAGGGCGGCGACGCCATCACCTTCCTGCAGAAGATCAGCAACCTGTCCTTCACCGAGGCGGTGCAGCAGCTGGCCGACCGCACCGGCGTGCAGCTGCGGATCACCGACGACGGTGGCCCGCGGCAGGAGCCGGGGCTCCGGGTGCGGATCATGGAGGCCAACCTGGCCGCGGCCGAGTTCTACTCCGCCCAGCTGCTCACCCCCGGGGCCTTGGCGGCGCGGCAGATGCTGGACGGGCGCGGCTTTGACCGGGCCGCGGCCGAGACCTTCGGTGTCGGCTATGCCCCGCGCGGTGGCCGGGAGCTGAAGAACCACCTCAACCGGCAGGGCTTCAAGGATGCCGAGCTGGTCAAGGCCGGGTTGATCCGGGAGCACGGGCACGACTTCTTCCAGGGCCGGGTGCTGTGGCCGATCCGGGATTCGGGTTCGGCCGTGCTGGGCTTTGGCGCGCGCCGGTTGTTCGACGATGACCGGATGCCCGCCAAGTACCTGAACACCCCGGAGACCCCGGTCTACAAGAAGTCGCATGTGCTCTACGGGCTGGACCTGGCGCGGCGAAACATCGGCAAGAAGTCCCAGGCCGTGGTGGTGGAGGGCTACACCGACGTGATGGCGGCGCACCTGTCCGGCGTCGACACCGCCGTCGCCTCCTGCGGTACCGCCTTCGGCGACGACCATGCCCGGATGTTGCAGCGCCTGATGGGTAACCAGGGCGCCTTCTCCGGTGAGGTGATCTTCACCTTCGACGGTGACCAGGCCGGGCAGAATGCCGCGATCAAGGTGTTCAATGGCGACCAGAACTTCATCGCCCAGACCTATGTGGCGATAGAACCGTCGGGGCTGGACCCCTGCGATCTGCGGCTGCAGCAGGGCGAGGCGGCGGTGCGGGAGTTGGTGGGCCGACGAGTACCGCTGTACCGCTTCGTGATGGAGAACACCCTGAAGGGTTATGACCTGGACCGGGTGGACGGCAGGCTGCAGGCGCTCCGGGCTGCCGCGCCACTGGTCAGCTCCATCCGCGACACCTCGCTGGTCAATGGCTACCTGCGGGAACTGGCGTCGATGCTCGGAATGGACGTGGACGAGGTGCGCGCCGAGGTGCATCGGGCGGCGCGCCGCAAGACCAACGAGAAGGCCGATCCGCGGCGGCGGGAGCCGGTGATGGATCCGCCGCCCACCGAGCAGCCGGCTCAGCGGGAGGGCCAGCAGCCCGGACTGCCCTGGCCGGACCCGCGGGACCGCACCCTGGGCGTCGAGCGCGGCACGCTCAAGCTGATGCTGCAGTACCCGACGCTGTTCGACACCGCCTGGAACCAGGTGCAGCCCCAGGACTTCAGCCACCCGGCCTACCGGGCGGTCTTCGAGGCCATCCAGTCGGTGCCGTGGAGTCCGGAGCGCTGGACTGACCAGGTGCGCGAGGCCACCACCGAGGAGGTGGCCCAGCAGTTGGAGATTGCCCTGCTGGTGGAGCCGGTGCTGCGCACCCCGGACGAGGCCTATGCCACGGCCTATGCTGCCCGGCTGCAACTGCTGCAGGCAGACCGGGAGATCCGGGACCTGAAGAGCCGGCTGCAACGCACCAACCCGGTGGAGCACCCCAACGAGCACAGGCAGATGTTCGCCACGCTGCTGGAGCTTGAGGTCCGCCGCAAGCTGCTGCAGCAGACCTCGCTGGGCGCCCTGGAATAGCTTGCTCCACACCGATCCCGGAAATGGGACGGCTGTGGACAAGAAAGTGTTGCGCAAGTTCGGCGGTTCTGACATACACCCCTAGAACCCAAAAAAAGACCCCCAGCCCTGCCATCGCTCCCGTGGTGGGAGGTCAGGACAGGACCGGGGGTCCGTTGGTGGTGCTGGGTCAATAGTTCTGGGGCGGCTGGGCGTTGCGGGCTCGCGCTCGCATCACGCTTGCGACAGCGAAAACGTCAGCGGTGCCGCGCTGGCCCGGCTCGGTGGGCTGAGCCTGGGCCTCGACATCGGCGGCCTCTAGGCTGTTGTCTGCCGACACGACGCCTTGGGCTCCGGAAACGCGGCCCGTGGCACGGAGGAGGTTGGCGACCCTGTGCGCGGCGCTGTTCTCCTGCCTGGCCTTCAGTCTACCTTCTAGTTTGCGGGTGTTCTTCGCGCTGTTCTCAACAGTGGCGAACCTCGAAAGGTCAAGGGGCCGTGCTGTGGGGAAATCTCGATTCATGGGATATGCCTAAGGTAGTTGAAAGTGGTACTAGTTCTGTGAGAGCCAATCTGAGAGCTTTAAATGGCTTTGATGGACACTTACTCATGCCAAAATCCAAGTGGCTTCTGACTAGGGGTTTTACCCGGTAAATCTTCAGCTGGTCACACCCTTCGCAATCCCTTGTATATAAGGAAAAGTGCCATTTTCGATGCTGGGAGAAGGGAAATGAGCGATATTGGAAGGGAGCTGCACATGCAGTGCATCGGTAGGTTTCCGCCAACACCCTCGGATCATGCCTTCGATCAACGGAAAAAACCGGCCCACCCGAAGCCTTCGAGAGCAACGGGCGGGCCGGTCCGGAGGTTGGGTCAGGCCACGACGCGGGCGGTGACCAGTAGGTCCATCAGATCAGCCAGAAGTCTTTGCATCCGGTACTCATGCACCAGCTCCATCGGTACTCCGAACGTGTGCGTCACGGTGACATCAGCAGAGCCGTGCAGGAACTGGGCTAGTTTTCGATCCCACCAGTCGGCGGTGATGATATCGAGTTCACTCATTATCAGCGCCAACCTCGGGAAGCTCACAATAGGCAGTGACCGCGAATACCATGCGGCCCTCGCCACCGGAGAAGTCCGGGAAGCTGGACAAATCCTCAACCACGCCATTCACTACATAGCGGCCCTGCGCAGCGGGCACCCCCAAATACCGGCGCTGGCCGTTGCGTGCCATCTCATTGGCGAGCTTCGGCAGATCAACAGCGTCCTGACCACCAGCGGTCTTAACCGGGATAGCAACCCGGAGGTCAACGGCAGCCAGGTTCCCGTCCCGGGTGACGCCAACCACCTCGGCGGTCTTCGTACCCGGGAAGGTGGTCCGGGACATGTA
The DNA here is from genome assembly GCF_038433155.1 of Luteococcus sp. H101. NCBI lineage: Bacteria > Bacillati > Actinomycetota > Actinomycetes > Propionibacteriales > Propionibacteriaceae > Luteococcus > Luteococcus sp. H101. The sequence continues at coordinate 64,113 of NZ_JBCDMW010000026.1, read as the reverse complement.
CCTGGGGCCAGACTTCATCGGGTCACCGTCCCATTCGCCCCGACGATGGGCGGCGGCGGCCAGAGCCTTCTCTGCGTCGCGGTGAGTGGCGATCACGGCACCGACGCCCCAGACGGCCAGATGCTCGGCCACGTCCTGTGCCATGCTCTCGATACTGCTGGCCTTGGTAGCTCGTAGGTGGGCGTTGCGGGGACCCAGGGTCAAGGTCAGCCGATCCGGGCTCAGGGCCACTTCGTGCAGACCGTCCACGTGCCAGCGGTCATCGTTGATGAACCAGTCTTGGATCTTGTCGGCGTCGGGGAACTGCATGAACTCAGCACCGAACAGCCGGGCGATCACCTTTCCCCGCAAGGCTCCAGTGTGGGAGCCGGTGGCCTCCTCGGCAGGGGCAATGTTGCGGACCAGCACAACGGGCTGGGTGTCGCTGCCGGGCACCTCCTCGGGGAAGTCGGCCACGTACTCAACGGGCAGCTTCATGTTGTGGGCCAGCACGTCGCCAGCCACCAGAGCCAGGCTCGGGGCCAGCCGCTCGGCATTACGCTTGGCCACCTTGGCGCGGTCAATGAATCCAATGGCTAGCCGCTCCGTGCGGACAACCTCAGTCTTGGCCCTGTCGTAATCCTCCAGCGTCACATCTTCATCGCCAGCTTCAAGGTCTTCATTCAACCGAGCAACCTCAGCCTTGGCGAGATGATGGGCTTCCCGCCATTCATCCGCCTTGCTCTGCTGGTAGGCGTACTCGACCTGGGCCTTCTCGATCTCGGCCATGAGCTCGTCGCTGAGGGTGGTCTTCCATGCGGGATTCAGCGGGGTCTTTGCGGTCTTGCTCTTTGTGGTCATGTCAACAATCCTTCTCGGTGGTGGAAATGTCAGTGAAGCTCTGGCCGGTGGCAGCCTCGGCTTCGGTGATTTGTCGTGTGAATCAATTCGGCGCGGGGCCGGAGGGTGGGGTCAATATCAAAAAAGGTCGGCGGGGTCAATCTCGATCCCCTGGGCCTGCAGTTCCCGTAGCCGCTCCTCAAGCCGCTTTTGCGCTCTACTAAAGCGGGCGGATGCTGCGATTACCTTGGCTCGCATTGGTGCGATCTCGGCATCCAAGGCTTGCAGCTTGCGCCGGTAATTCTCAGAGTCATGCCGGGCCTTCCTGAGCGATTCCTGCAATGCCTGGATCTCAGTAAGCTGTCGGTTCGCGCTTTTCATCGCTCCGCACTCAGGGTGATCCAGCCAGGCGGATTTGATGGCCACCAGGCGACCATTGCGTCACGATATGCCTTGCGCCGATTGCTAGCCTCGCGAGTCGGGTTGGATGGCTTTCCCTCGCCCTTCAGCTCCGCGAACCATTCTTGGGCAATTGTTGGTGTTGACTTCAAAGGGATCACCACCGATTCCTAATCCGCAGCTTCTCGCACCCGTCGGCGGTTGAGTGGACAATGAGTCCCTTCTTACGAAGCTTGCGCAGTGCCGTAGTAAGGGTGGAAGCGCTCAGGCCGTGAATGCGGGCTATCTCGGCGGAAGTCATATCGGGGTCAACCAGCAAGTCATCGCCCACGGCATCGTCAAGCCATGCGGTGACTCCTGCGCTCTGGCCTGTCGACAGGGACACATTCATTTGCACATTGCGCATCCATTCCGCCTTGGTGCTCATTCGGCCATCTCCCCGGCAATCGCGTCAGCGGGGATCGTCAGGGCGTAGACCGTAGCGTTGGTGCCGTCGGGCTCCTGGGCGACCTCGATCCACCCAGACGCTTTCAGCGACTGGACTGCGACGACGACACTGGCGCTGGAGACCCCCACCCGGCGGCATCGCTTCCGCAGATAGTCGGCGCTGGCCTCGGCAGTGAGCCCAGTGTCGTTCTCAGAGGCGGTCACGGCCAGCACGGCACCGACGCCCATCTCTGCTGGGTCCGTAGTGGCACCCAACAACCTGTCCACCCATCCGAACGATGGCATTACAACCTTGCCCAGTAGCAAGGCGAGCTGGGAACCGTTCACCAGCGCGTAGCTGTGAGGGTGGCGCTCGTCGGTGGTGGCGACGGTCTTCGCGTTGTCATATGTGTTCATCGTGTTTTTCCGATCATGTAGAGAAATGAACTCGGGGTCTGTGTGGTGGAAGGGGAGCCGCCCCACCGTCGCGCTCAACCTGACAGGCTGGAGAAGGCAGCCCAGGGAGCTTGCGACGGTGGGGTGGCGGGAACGGTGACGAACGGCCACCCCGTGTGAGCGTCCACCAAGGGGCACGGGGTGTGGCTGATTGGCCGTCTGTCACCGGCTGCACGCGACGCCGGGAAGGGCGGAAAGCGGCGCGGTGCTGGTTAATGAGGGGGGAGCCGGACCGGCGAGACCACCAAGTCCATTCCGGCCCAGCTCACCCCTGGTGCCACACGCTGGGGAGACCCCTGCCCAAGGTCTCAGCGTGTAGCGGTCTTAGGGGTTCACCAGGAGCGGCGCATCGGCCCCGGCTTGGTGGCGGTGTGCTCCGGTTTCGCCAGCTCTGGGGCGATTGCGAAGCGGAGGTTGCTGATGGCGCGGGCGGCGTCGTCAAGGTCGGTGAGAAGCGCCTCGCGTCGCCATGCGTCCTCTTGTAGCTCGAACGGCAGGTTCGGGTCATCAGCCATCCACCCGGCGTGCTCGGTGACCGCGTGCAGCTTGTCCGCAATCGAGCCCGGAGCCTCGGCGGGCTCCTGGGTGGTGGCAGCCTCGCCAGCGACGGACAGATCACCCATGCGCCCTGCAATCTCCCCAAGGTAGGTCACTAGCTCAGGGTCAGCCTTCATGGCCTCGATGGTCTGGGCGATGGTGGTGCTAGCCTTCTCGATCTTGTCCAGCATCTTCCCGGCTTTCACTCCTCGGTCTACAGGCTGGCGCTTGGGCTTCGACTGGCGGGGGTAGCACTTGCCGTCCTTGCCGTCGACAAGCTGGATTGCGGCAGCTGTCCCAAATGGGACAGTTGAGCTTGTCGCTTCAGGTGTCCCATTTGGGACACCTGACCCCTCCATTGGGGCAATTGCGCCCACATCGCGCGCAACCGTTGACTTTGAGATCCCCAATACTTCCGCGATCACACGAACCGACGCACCGCTACACGCCATTGCGACCGCAAGAGGCCGCTTCTCCTCACGGGTGAGTTGGCTGCCAGCGCCGCTCAGCTCAGACTCAACCAGGGCCGCCCAGGAGGCATAACCAAGGGCTTCGTGCAGCCGGTCCCTCTGAGCCTCCGCGATCCGCTGGGTAATGACCTCTGCAATGTCTCCAGCTTGGATCAGGAGTGCCTTGATCTCCTCAATCCGCTCGCGCGGCGTGGCAACAATCTCGCCTTCCAGAACAGGCTCTGCAATCACTAGGTCGGCGGTCATGCGGCCACCCCAACGGAAACCGCGCCAACCGAACGGAGGTTCCATAGCATGCGACCGGACTTCTGCTTAATCAACTTCCGCCCATTCACTTCGCCAATCTCACGGAGCACCCGAGACAGTTTCGCGCTCGTCTGTGGAATTTCATCGGTGCTACCCGTGGTGGCGAGCGCGTAAGCCTTCAGATTCTCCAGGAGCTCAGTGGTACTCATTCGGTCATGGGCAAGGGTGGTGATTTCCACCCCGCCCTGAAGCCAGCGGTGAACAATGGAATTCTCAGGCTCCACGGTCTTGGCGACGGCCTGCGGCTGGTAGACCCATTCGAACCAATCGACCCATTCGAGAAAGGCCGGATTGTTCTGCAGGCTCGACAATTGCTTCCGCAATGCCTCATTCTGTGGCCACCCGCTCAAGACATAGCTTCGGGCCAGCTCCTTGATCGGGTGGCCCTCGCGTTCGCCATCGTGCAGCCCCAGGCCGGTCACCTGGGCCATCCGAACATCAAAAACATGTTCCTGGGGAGTGCGGGGCTTCGTGCTGCGACGAGGCACACCCATATCCTCATCGGTCAACTCCGCAATAGCGTCGGCAACCTCGGGGGTCATGTCCTCCGCTTCGCCATTTGGTTCGTCGCCGGGGATGCGGTCCGCATTGGCGACGAACCACGTCAATAGCTCCCGCTTGGTGTCAATCGCGGTAACCGCATTGAACACCTCAGCGACAGTGAGCGGTGGGCGACGAGCAATGATCGCACCCGCGCCGGTTCGCTCGGTGGGCCGCTGCTGGGGTCCGGCACCGTCACGGCGACTAGTTGAGTAGGAAGTCTCCTTGGCCGTGAACCGCTTGGCGACACGGCCCAGAACCTCATCCCGGTAGGTGTTATCACTCGGTGCCCAGTCGGCGGGATCGTGCAGCTTGATCGAGCGGCCGCCGTTGACGATCTCGGTAGAGACAATGCCCAGCGACTTCAGCGTCTGCACTGCACTGTCAAGGGTTGAGTCCGACATGCCCGTCAATGCCAGCAGGTCAAATGTGGTAAGTGGGAGGTTTCCGTCAGAATTGGCGGCTTCAGCGACGATCAAAAGGAGGAAACGGGTTGCGTAGGTCAATTCGCGCCGGAAGTAACCGGCCTCAGGATCGCGGATTGCGTCCCAAAGTGCTGTCCTGTAAGCGTTTGCGCCGACAAGCTCCATTGTGGTGGTCTCCAAGGGGTAGAGGGCCGGATGGCCCGAAGTGGTTAATCTGCCCGTGAAAATCGCGTCGTTATATTTATAGACGACGGGGAGGATCGGTTTTCAGGGGTGGTGCTTCCCGGGTATGACATCAAGCATAGTCCGGTTTCTGGAGGCGTCCGAACAGCTTCTCAGGACTTCGCGGTGGCGGGTTCGATGACCTGGGACTCGGCCCAGTCCCTTAGGTCTTGCTTCCGGTAGGCCACCCTTGAGCCCAGCTTCACAAAGCGAGGCCCCTTCCCATCGGCCCGCCACTGGGTCAGGGTGTTGGGTGATAGGCCACCAAGAAAGGAGGCGGCTTGCCAATTCGTAAGGAATTCGGCGTCTTCCGGGACGTGAGCAGGCTGAATGCTGGTCATTGAATAGCTCCTGTGGTATTGGTTGGGGCTAATATTCTCCCCACACCTGTATAACCACTAGGTATAGCTATATGTGGGTATGCCCTTCAATATCTACACCACTAACTGTGGGTGAGTACATGCCAACCCATATCCCAAAAGCGAAGGAGCGCAGCGACTGAGCCACCAAAGACCAGAACCTAAGTAACTAGAGAAATTTCAAATCGCCTTCTAAGTGACCTGAGAGTCTTCGATTAGCTCTGATCTCCTCAACTCCCCCTTTAGGTCAATGGCACCTCCGGTCGGGTCGCCGGGGAAGGGGGAACTAGTAAGTAAGTAACTACTTGCTGTGGCTCGTCGGAGCTTCGCTCCTCCTCGCTCCGGTGACCGGGGGCGCACCCTCCTTGCTGTTGGTGGCTGCCCAGGTTCCCTTTGTCGGTGGGAGTGTGGTTGTCAATCGGCCTCCGCTTCACCTTTCGACTTCTCCTTCTTCCGCGTGCGTGGAAAGCTCTGAGACAAGCGCTTAGAACGCTGGTTTCCAGAGGCAAATTCCACCCGGGGTCTCTGGGTACCGGGTCGGTGCTTGGAAGGTTCTGAAACGTACGCCATTCGTGCGATTCTGGACCGTAGAAGCGGCGTGTCGGGATACCTCTGGGAAGCCTTCGTGTTGATCGGTCGGCGCGATATCGGCTCCGGCACGATGGCGACCCCCTAGGCCGGTCCCAAGTGCAGTGCTTGGCAAGGTATTAGCAAGGAGAATGCCTCCTAAATCACTACTGGGAGGGTGGCAGGATCCGAGGCGCTGAATACCGAAGGGCCTCCGACCCCGCCGCCGGGGGTCATACCCCACCCATCCCAGAGGGGGTGCGGGTGCCCGGTGGGTCTGGGGCGGCCCTGTCGTCCGGGTGGGTGGTGGGCGGCTAGTGGCTTCTGTAGCTCTTTTTGGGCACCCCTGGAGTGAGGCTTGGAGCGGCTTAGGGGCGTCTGGGGTACCAGTGGCTAGGTCGGGCTCTGGAAGGGGTTTGGATCGGCGTTTAAAGGCAAAGGGCAAGGGCGGGGGCAGAGGCAAGGTCAGCCAGGTCAGCCAAGTCAGCCAGGCCAGGTCAGGTCAGCCCAAGCCAGGTCGGCCAAGCCAGGTCAGGTCAGCCAAGCCAAGCCAGGTCGGCCAAGCCAGCCAGGGCCAGGCCCCAGCCCAGGCACTAGGCCCAGGCACCAGGTAGGCATCCGGTAGGTCAGGGTCGGCCAGGTCCAGGCCCAGGTAGGCCCCAGGCTCCAGGGCCATAGCCCGACCCGGGCCGTGTAGACACCAGCCCGGGTCCGGCTGGGGTGCAGGTTGCCCAGGAGTGCAGGGGTGTCCAGGTCGGCGTCTCCAGGTTGCCTCTGGGCTCTGCTCCAGGTCGCTGCCAATAAGGCCCAGGGTGGCCGGGAAATGGCCGCCGAATGGTCCTGTGGGAAATCTCACACAACGTTCTGTCTGGCCTGGTCAGTGGCCGTTTTGGAAAGGCGGTCATCTTGATTTGTGGGCTGGAAATGGGTTTCCCGATTGCGCTACGGGGCGTAACCCTGCACTCTGGTGTCAGTGGTTGCACGACGTAACCCATCCACCAACCCAAGGAGTTAACATGTCCCGCAAGATCAACGCCCAGTCCGTCCGCGCTGGCGATGTCATCCGTACCGATTACCGCCACCTCGTCATCATGTCCGATCCCATCACCGCTGGTGCCGATGTGGAGTTCACCGCTCGCCAGGTCGATAACCCGTGGTCCGATCAGTTCACCATCGGAGCCTCCGTCAAGGTTGAGCGTCTGTCCAAGGCGGAGTCCGCCGCCATCCTGGGGGCGGAGGAGCTGCCCACCCTGGAGGAGTCCAGCCAGGAGGAGTCCAGCCAGGACGTGACCCAGGAGGAGCCCAGCCAGGGGGAGTCCCACGGTCTGTCGGTCGCTGCCGTGGAGGGGGGCAGTGCCTACCCGCTCGCTGTCATCCGCGACGGTCGGATCATTGGTTCTATTCGCCAGGTACTCGACCCCAAGGCAGCTCACCCGCTGATGTTCATTGGCGACGAAAGCTCCTGCCTCCTGGCTACCGGCTCCACCGTGGGCGAGTTGCTGGTGAGCGTGGCGAACACCCTGGAGGGTGCCGACGCTGCAGTGCTCCAGGGTGCCGCCCACGGCTCCTGGGAGGCGTGGGCCGCTTGGATGCGGGAAGCAGACCGGCGGGTCCAGGAGTGGATCGCTCAGGGTCGGGGCAGCTTCGCTTACATGGAATGGCGGGAGGCTGTTGCCAAGCGCGACGCGGCCTACGAAGCGTTCGTGCAGTCCCAGAAGGAGGAGCCCCAGGAGGACAGCCACCATCGTGGAAGCGGTCGCGCTGCCCGCTATGTCGGCGCTGCACTGCTGGCCACTGTGGGGGCTGTTGGTCTGACGGTGACTGAGCCGGTTCCGGGGGTCGGTGCCCAGGTTGCCCAGGCCGCTCCTGTCCAGGCCAAGGTCCAGCACAAGGCCGTCACGGATGCCTCTGTGAATGTGGGAGGCAAGCGGGTTCGCGTCCTGGTGAACGTCCGGGACGGCAAGGTGGTCAAGCTCCAGGCCAGGGCCAGCCGGGCGAAGCTCCCCAAGCGACTGCCGGTCTGCGAGTCTGACTATGACATGACGGGCCACAAGTTCGGTTGCCGTGGGATCGACTCCGGGAGCGAGTACGCCATGGTTCCGATCAAGGGAACCGGCTTGACTGCGGTGGTCTACGGTCCGGGTCAGATCGAGACCATCACCCGTTGATCCGCAGGCGATAGGCTCCAGGGGGCTGTCCGGTGTTACCGGATGGCCCCTTGGGGCATGTTCGGGCGAGAGGAGTTTCACGATGGCGAGCAAGCCGCATAGGCCGGTGCTGTACCTGGATCAAGCCCAGGTGGCAGAGCTGTTGGGGATCAACCCGGTGAGCGTCCGTCGCATGCGCCAGCAGGGCCGCCTAGTGGAGCCGGATGTCATGGTGGGAGACCGGCCAGGGTGGGCAGCTCGGACTGTCCAGGACTGGGTGCAGGAGACCGGCTGGAAGCCAGGTCCACACTAGGTTGCGTCGATGGCCTTGGGTGGCCTTGGGTTAATCCACCTCAGAGATAGTACCGTTTTCAACTAGTTCTCCAGGAACGATTCTGAGCGCATTTTCCGTTCGGATGGACAACTACCCATGCGAACGTTTTAGTGCTCGGAATCCCTTACAGGAAAGAAAAACCGTCTCAGAACAACATTCCTTACAGGTAAGGGATTGCGGGCAAATCTTCGTCAGGAGCCATTTCTAGCGAGGTTCTGGCCTAGCTGCACTGCCAGACCAGACCTGCCACATCAGCAAGAGCATCCCGAACCTCTGTCAGACGCTGCTCAGGGGGTGGGATCACCCCGAACTTCGACACCCAATGAGCCTGCCGACCCTCGGCATCCTCGCCAGCAACGTCGCCGTTGACGCCAGCCGGAACAGAGGGGAACCACCTCGACTTGCGCAGCATCAACAAGGCGGAAGCGTAGGTGCCTGGACTGTCCACCAACACCAGCCCTTGGCCGGTGCCTCCATATAGGTAGGCGACGGCTCCGGCAAGGGGCACGGTGGTGATCGCGGGGTCCACCTGAGTCATCCTGACTCACCTCGGCAGGTGGTCCACAATGGACCAGCTCGGCAACTGGTCCAACTTGAACCAGTTCACCGGGCCACGGTGCCGGGCCTCTCTTGGCGCTCAGTCAATGAGACCCTTCTTGCGCAGGTATCCAATCCTGCTCCTTACAGAGAAGTACGTCCGCTTCATATTGACAGCGATGGCGATGGTTGAGATGACACCATACTTGGCAACAATATAGGCGTCCTCGGGCTGGGAGTAGCGACCGGAGATGGTGGCTGTTTTCAGGGATAGCTCTTGAAGCTTCCTTGTTGCGTTGGAAGAAGACCAATTACAATACTCCCTGTTCTCTTCGCGATACCATCGCGCGTACTCCAGCCGCTCCTCTCGGTTCTCTTCGCGGTATCGTCGCTGGCGCTCCAGCTCCTTCTCTCGGTTCTCTTCGTAGTATCGTCGCTTGCGCTCCAGCTCCTTCTCTCGGTTCTCCCCATAGTACCTGCGCTTGCGCTCCAAAGCCCCCTCCCGGGCTACCGCAGCCCGCAACGCAATGTCCGCCTCGGCCAACTCCTCGACAGTGGGACGCTCCACCACCCCCGGGCCGACCAGTGGGAAGACAGTGAGGCCGTTGATCGGCTCCAGCTCCGGGACTTCATCGTCCACATTAAAAGTCCAGCCCTTCGGCAGGCTTCGCATCATCTGGCCCATGTCGGCGTCGTGCAGCGACAGGGAGGTCAACGCCGGGCCGACACCCGGGAGCCACACCCATTCCGGCATGGGGTCGGCAACATCAGAGCTGGCAGGTGGCAGGACCAACAGGCCAGTGCCGGTCATACCCTCCAAGTGGGCGGTGGCCGTGGCCGTGCGGATTGTGGTGACGGTGGGGATCATGGTCTAGTTCTCCTTCTGTTCGGTGGTGGTGGTGATGGTCTGGCCCAAGACGGATTCAAGTGCAGCATCGGCCTCCTCGGCAGAGGAGAAGCCTCGGGGTAGAAATGTCAGGACTCCGGGCGGCTGTGGTCTCAGGTGGCGACGGGGATGCATTGTTGCTTTTGAGAATGCCGCCTCGATCACCGCTCGACGCTTCGCCAGCGTCCTTGACTGCCAGTTCTCGGCCACAATCTCGGGGTCGCCGGACAGGCTTGCCAGCTCCCAGGACTGGGTGCTGTTGGAAGACGCAATGGACGCCTCCAGCTCGGCACGCCTCTGAGCCGTGGCTTTGTTCGCTGTCATCATCTGCTGAAGGGTGACCGCTCCGGCTGCATAGGCCTCGGCAAGGTCAAGTTCCCGCTGTGCCAAGTCCTCTAGTTCATCCCGCACGGCTTGAGTGTCGCCGTCCTCTGACCCCATGCCTTCGATCCTCAGACCAGCCCATGCGGCCTTGGTAAGCGGCATGTATCGCAACAACTCGCGTAGGGCTTTGGCGTCGGCGTACTCCTCCTGGGCGGTGACACACTTGCCCTCAATGCAGACATACACCGAGTAGTCACCTCGGCTCTGACACCGGGCAGCACCCCCGCACTGCGAACACCGGAGGATGCCAGACAGAAGATGGGCCGCCGTCCGTCCAGTGCCAGCAACCCCGTATCCCCGCCCTGGTGCCTTTAGGACGCGCATAGCCGCCCGATAGGTAGCCTCCGGCACGATAGGTTCCCACGCCCCACGCCCCACAACCTCACCGCCATAGGTTCGCAAGCCAGCGTTGCGGACGCTGCGCAGAATGTCACTGACTGCCTGCCTGCGCCACGGGTTGCCACGGGTGGTGAGGATGCCGTCACGCTCCCAGTTCCGGGCAATCTGCGAGACGGTTTCACCGGCGATGATGCTGTGATACGCGGCCTCCAGCACTGCGGCTTCCTCGGGTCGCTTCGTGCCATCGCTGTTGTACCCGAATGGTCGGATCGGCCATGACGGGGTGCCACTGTCGGCCTTCTGTCTAGCTGCGAGCTTCTGCCGCTGCCCCTTGATTTCGCCCTCATACTGCGCCCATGCGGTGATCGTCCTCGCAACGGCACGGCCAGCAGGGTTGGATAGGTCCAGGTGTCCAGCCTGAACTGCATGCACGTCAACCCCCAGGTCGATCACCCGCTCCAGCTCCCTAGTGAGACGCACCAGTCGGTCTGTGTGCCAGACGACGATCACGTCAAAGGACCCAACTGTGGCTAGTAGGTCTTCAAACCCAGGGCGTCGCCGCCCCTTCGTTGCCGAGATGTCATTGTCAAGGTAGACCCGGGCCACGTCCCATCCGCGCTGTTGGCAGAGTTCGCGGCATGCCTCCTCCTGTCGCTGCACGCCCAGTGACTCGCCGCTGCGATCAAGGGAGATTCGACAGTAGATTGCCGCTCGGGTGTTCGTCATGGGAGAAGTGTATTAACCGCCTGAGTGTTGCCCGAATGCGGACTCCACAATGGCCCCTTTGCCCTCGGTTTCGTGCGGGCTGTGGGACAGGCTCGGGGCATGAGCTGCCACGCGATGGACACCACGTATCTGCCCGAACTGCTGACCGCTGATCAGGAGGTGCAGTTGGGGGACCGGATTGAGGCCGGTGTGCTGGCCGCCGCCGTGCTGGACGGGCGTGAGCCGTGGCCAGCCGGGGCGACGGAGACGGAGCTGCGTGCCCTGGTGGGGTTGGGGGAACAGGCCTGGGAACACTTCCTCCTGGCCAACCTTCGGCTGGTGATCCACCACGCCGCCAGGGCCTCCCGACGCACGGAGGTGAGCTTTGACGAGCTCTTCCAGGAGGGTTGTGTGGGGCTGGCCAGCGCCTTGGAGCGATTCGACCACCGCCAGGGGGTGAAGTTCTCCACCTATGGGCAGCCCTGGGTTCGCAATGCAGTGCTGCAGCACGCCGTGACCCGGGGTGGGCAGCTGGAGGGGCCGGTGTGGCGGAATCGGCAGGCCCACCGGCTGCGGAGCCGGCTGGCCGAGCTGGAGGGGGAGCTGGGCCGTCGCGAGGCGGTCCGCGTGCTGGCCGCCGAATTTGGACATGACCAGGACTGGGTTCGGGCGACGTTGAGCGCAGGCAGCCGGGTTCCGTTGGAGCTGGTGGAGTTCTCGGAGGTGATCAGCTGCCCACGGGCCGCCCGTGAACTCGCCGCCTGTGAGGAGGCAGAGCCGGACTGGCTTGACCGGTTGGGCAGTCAGGAGGCGACGGTCATTGGGCTGCTGTACGGGCTGGGCGAGCACCAGCGGTGTGACTACCGCCAGGTCGCGGACCAGTTGGGGGTCTCGGTCAGCACGGTGCGACGGTTGGAGCGTCGCGGGCTGGACCAGGCCCGGGATCTGCTGACCGGGGCACAATCGGTCGGGCAGGCGGCCTGACTTGCCGGCTTGCCGGGGCGGGTCGGCACAATGGTGGGCATGTCCCTTCTCTCCCGCAAGAACCGGCCCGACTCCCGTGTGGTGGCGGACTACCGCCGCCAGACCGGGCACGACGCGCGTGTCCTGGCCACCGGTAGCGGCCCACGGGCGGAGTTGCTGGCCTTCGCGGATCGGATGGCCGTGCGGGTGGCCGACGAGCCCTGGCGTGCGATCGGTTGGCACCAGGTGCAGACCGGCGGCTGGAATGCGGAGCGGGCAGAGCTGCACTGGCGGCTGACCGACGGCAGCAAGGAGGCCGTCCAGCTGACCGAACCCCGCAGCCTGCCGACGGTCTTCCGGGAACGCGTGCAGGCCACCATCGCGGTGCAGGACCAGTTCGACGTCCCGGGCGGGGGAGCGGTGCTGATCTCGGCCCGACGCGACCTGTCCGCGGGAAGCCCGGAGCTTGTGTGGTCGGCGACGGCGGTACGGGGCGCCCGGATGGACAACCCCGTCGTGAAGTCCCTTGCCGACGAGGCCTTGGCCCGGTTGCGCGCCGATTATGACTTCTGACGAAGTTTGTGTAATGTTTCATCTCGCGCAAGGCGCTGATCCCTGGTAGCTCAATTGGCAGAGCATCTGACTGTTAATCAGAGGGTTACTGGTTCGAGTCCAGTCCGGGGAGCCATGTGAAAGCCCGTCTGACCAGTGGAAACACTGGTGGGACGGGCTTCTTGTTTCGGTTGCCCAGTTGCTGCACAGTTGGAGCACGGCGCAGGAGCATTTCCACCAGAACGCGAGCGAGGCCGAGTGGGGTGATCTGGGCAGGTTGTGCGAGGCGGGAGAGGGCTCGACGGCCCCCGGTAGAGTCGGGAGCCATGGGCCAGCGTCGCGGCGATGAGGATCACCGTCCAGGTCGAGTGCCGTCGGGATCTGGCGGCTGGTTTCGCGACCATCCCCGGCTCCTGGATCTGTTGGTGGTGCTGGCGGTGTTCACCTACAACCTGCCGATCCTGTTCGGTGCGGTGCCCGAGCGCCTGTGGCCCGGTGTCGGTCTGCTGGTCTCGTTGGGGCTGTGCCTGCCGGGGTTGGTCCGTCGTCAGCGCCCGGTCGCCAGCTATCTGGCCATCCAAGCGATTGCGGTCCTCCAGAGCGTACTGGGGATTTCGCTGATCCCCGCCGACGTAATGCTGCTGCTGGCGGTCTACACCATCGCATCCCGGAAGCGCTGGCAACTCTCGAGCGGGGTCGCCGTGGTGACCACGGCATGGACGGTGCTGAGCTGCCTGCCGATGCTGGCGCGCGGGGACATGAGCATTGGTGATGTCGGGGTGATCGTGGCACTGCTCCTGTGGGCCTGGACCTGGGGGCGCCTGGTGCAGACCCGCCGTCGCTATGTCGCCTCCCTGCAGGAGCGTGCGGCACAGCTGGAACGCGAGAAGGCGGTCGAGGCAGAGCTGGCAGCATCCGGGGAGCGCACGCGGATTGCGCGTGAGATCCACGACGTGGTGTCCCACTCCCTGAGCGTGGTGGCGGTCCTGTCCGACGGCGCTGCCGCGGCCGTCGAGGGCAATCCGCAGCAGGCGAGGGAGGCGATGTTGACGGTCCGGGACACCGGGCGCACGGCGCTGGCTGACATGCGTCGCATGCTCGGCGTGTTGCGTGACGACGAACCGGGCTCGCATGCGCCACAGCCGGGGATCGCGCAACTGCCCGGACTGGTGGCGGAGTCGCGAGCGGCCGGGCTGCCAGTGCACCTGGTGGAGGTGGGGGAGCGGCGTCCGGTTCCAGCGAGTGTCGACCTGACGGCCTACCGGATCGTCCAGGAGGCCTTGACCAATGTCCGCAAACACGCCGGCCCGGGCGTCCGGGAGGTGCGGGTCACCCTGACTCACAGCGACGAGGTGATCACGGTGGACGTGTCCGACGACGGCGCAGGTCCGGACCCTGCCGATGGTCAACACGCGGGGCACGGCCTGATTGGCATGCGCGAGCGCGTCGCCGCGCATCATGGTGAGCTGAGCGTCGGGCGGCGCCCCGCGGGCGGCTTCGAGGTCGTCGCCACGATCCCGACGGGAGATGAGTGATGAGTATTCGCGTGTTGCTGGTTGACGACCAGGAGATGATCCGGATGGGATTCCGGATGGTGCTGGGCACCGCCGAGGGCATCGAGGTGGTTGGGGAGGCATCCGACGGAGACGAGGTCCTCGACGCGCTGGGGGCGCACCCGGCCGACGTGGTGCTGATGGACGTGCGGATGCCGCGGATGGACGGCATCGATGCCACCCGGCAGGTGTCTTCGCTGACGGATCCACCGCACGTGTTGGTGCTGACCACCTTCGACCTGGACGAGTATGCCTACGAGGCGCTGCGGGCCGGGGCGTCGGGCTTCCTGCTCAAGGACACGCCACTGCAGGAGCTGGCCGCGGCGATCCGTCACGTTCACCACGGGGATGCGGTGGTGGCTCCGTCCACGACGCGACGTCTGCTGGGGCACTTCACCCGGGCCGCGACGCATCCGGTGCTGGGGGACACTCGTCGCACCGCAGAGGCGCTGGAGTCGCTGACTCCACGGGAGCGGGATGTGCTGGGTCTGGTGGCGCGGGGCATGTCCAACCGGGAGATCGCCGAGGAGCTGGTGCTGAGCGAGGGAACGGTGAAGGTCCACGTCGGGCATGTGTTGACCAAGCTGGACCTGCGGGACCGGGTGCAGGCTGTGGTGTTGGCCTACGAGACGGGTCTGATCGCCCCCGGCAGTGCCTGAAGAACCCGGTCCACAGCGCAGTCAGCGCCCCGGATCTATGCCTGAAGTCGTAGGGCGAAGATATGCCTGTGGCGAGGCGATTGCGGCCGTGAACTGCGACAGCGTAGAGCTATGTCCTTCGCAGTGACCACAGACCACCTGACCAAGCGCTATGGCGATCGCGTGGTCGTCGACGACCTGTCCCTGCGTATCCCGCAGGGGTGCGTTTACGGCTTCCTCGGCCCCAACGGGGCCGGCAAGTCAACGACGATGAAGATGCTGCTGTCGCTGATCCAGCCCAGCGACGGCCGAGTCGAGATCCTGGGCCAGCCGATGACCCGCGCGACGCGGCGGTCCCTCTTGGGGCAGATCGGGTCGCTCATCGAGGCGCCTCCGGGTTACGCGCATCTGACCGGCGCGGAGAACATGCAACTGGTCCAGCGCCTGCTCCACCTGGAGAAGGTGCAGATCGAGCAGGCAGTGCAAGCGGTGCATCTCGAGCGCCAGATGGACAAGAAGGTGCGTGACTACTCGCTGGGCATGAAGCAGCGACTGGGCATCGCGATGGCGCTGGCCCGCCAGCCCCGCCTGCTCATCCTCGACGAGCCGACCAACGGCCTGGACCCTGCCGGCATCGAGGAGATGCGCGGCCTGCTGCGCCGACTGGCCGCCGAAGGGGTGACGGTGATGGTCTCGTCGCACCTGCTCGGGGAGATCGACAAGACCGCCACCGTGCTGGGCATCCTCGCCCAGGGGCGGATGATCTTCCAGGGCAGTCGCGCCGAGCTGATGGCGGCCTCGGCGCCGGAGGTGCTGATCACCTGCTCCGATCCACAGCGCGCACTGGACTGTGTGACGTCGCTGGGCGCGCGGATCACCGACGACGGGGACGTGGCGCTGGCGGGCCTGGACGACCACGCCACCGCCCGCACCGTCGCCACACTGGTGGCCGACCGGATCGACATCTACGGGGTCCGGCGCGATGAACAGAGCCTCGAGGACGTCTTCATGAACCTCACCGCGGGAGGCGGACTGTGAGCACCGTCATCGCCAATGAGATCGCCAAGATGCGCCACCTGCGCATCGGGCTGGTTGCGGGGCTGTACGTGCTGGCTGTCTCGGGCATCGCGTGCTTCCAGTCCTTCGGCTCGAGCATCACCAAGCACTTGGCCGATCCGGACGGCGCACCGTGGAAGATCCTGCTCAGCGGGATGTCGATGGCGCTGGCCATGATCTCGCCCGTGCTTCTGGCCGTGTTGGCCAGTCGTCAGGTGGAGATGGAGCACACCGGCAACGGCTGGCTGCTGTCGGCCACCAGCGGGGTGACGCCCGGCCGGTTGTGCCGCGCCAAGTTCCTCGTGCTCGGAGCCATCACCGTCGTGGCGATCGCGCTGCAGTCACTGCTGGTCGCCGGCTTCGGTCTCCTGCTGGGAGCCACCTCGCCGTTCCCAGCCTCGCACTGGCTCGGCTACACGGCCTCGATCATGGTCATCAGCCTCGCGGTGCTCGCCTTCCAGATCTTGCTGTCTGCCCATGTGGAGAACCAGCTGGTCGCCCTCGGCGTCGGCATCGTGGGGATCTTCCTGGCGATCTTCGGCGTGATCCTGCCGACCTGGGTGGCGCACCTGACGCCCTGGAGCTACTACTCGATGACCACTCCGGCCGACTATGTCGGCACCGACCTGCGCTACTTCGAGCTGCCCTATCCGAGCATCGCCGCCCTGGCGGTGGTGGGAACCGCAGTGTTCGCGTTCATCACCGCCCGCTTCGACACCCAGGAGGCCTGACCATGGGATCCGTCTACTCCGAGTTCCTCAAACTCAAGCACTCCATGAGCTGGTCCGTGGTCTTCGTGGTCCCGATCATCATGGTCATCTCCGGCTCGGTGAGCACCATCCTCGGTCAGGGATCGTTCGAAGACGGATGGCACACCCTGTGGATCCGCTCGGTCGGCTTCTACGGGATGGCAATCCTGCCGGTCGTCATCGCGATCCTGGCTTCGCTGGTCTGGCGCGTCGAGCACAAGAACGGCAACTGGAACGCGCTGATGAGCCGGCCCGTGCCCACGGCCGAGGTGGTGCTGGGCAAGATCGCGGCCATTTCCGCGCTGTCGGCGGCAATGCAGGCAGTGCTCGTCGCGACCGTCGTCGTCGTGGGCAAGACCTTCGGCCTGCCGGGCATGCTGCCCGCCAAGTACTTCCTGGGCAGTGTGCTGATCATGGTGGCCTGCATCCCGCTGGCGGCCCTGCAATCGGCGCTGTCGGCCTTCCTGCGCTCCTTCGCCGTCCCGGTGATGATCGCGCTGGTCATGGCGGGCATCTCGACGGTGCTGCTGCAGCTGAAGCTGGCGGTGGTGACGGCGATTCCCTACGGACTGCTGACCCACACCACCCAGCTCGGCACGATCCTCGTGTCCGGCCAGAAGACCACCTTCAACGCCTCGGACCTCAGCGTGTCCAGCGTCGGCTTCGTCCTTGTGGCGACGTTCGTGATGACGGTACTGATCGTCGCCGTCACCACCTGGATCCTGAACCGCTCCGACACCCGTGCTTGACCTGCCCGATCGCCCTTCAACTCCTCCTCATGAAAGGACATCCCTGTCATGGCCAACTCCCACGACCACCAGCCACAGCCCGCTACTCGGCGCATCCCGACGGGCGCTCCGCAGACCGACCAGCGCTCGGCGACCATCAGTGGGATCATCGCCCTGGTCTGCACCGCCGTCGCGCTGGCCGCCGCCCCGTTCCTGCTGCTCATCCCGTACATCGGGTTCGCTCCGGCGATCATCGCCGGGGCCGGCGCGGTCATCGCCTTCCGCGCCCTGTGCCGCAGTCCGCACCGCACGGGCATCGCGACTGCGGGCCTCATCACCGCAGTGGTGGTCTTCGCGCTGCTCGCGGGCGTGGCGACGTTGTGGAACGTGCTCATTGCAGATCCCGCCGTGCGCGACTATCAGGAGCTGCACGACGTGATCGAGTACATCAAGGGCCTCATCTTCTGATGCCCACGCATGCTGCGCTGCGCGGGAGTGCGCGATGAAGGCTCAGATCGTTGCATCGATCGCTGTGGGGCTGGCCGTGGCGGCGGTGATGTTCCTGCCGCTGGTGGTGTGGCAGTACCGGCGTTTCGGCCGCTTCGACCCACTGCGGATCGCCTGGACCGCCGCGGGGTTCGTGTACGCCGCGGGGCTGGTTGCCTTCACGATCTTCCCGCTTCCGGACTTCTCGGGGGATTTCTGTGTCGCCAGCGCCACGCAACCAGTCTGGGACCCACTGCGCTTCCCCCGAGCCGCGCTGGACATCCTGCGTGACAAGGGGCCCGTCGCATTGGCAGGGGACTTCCTGGTGTGGGAGTTCGCGATGAACATGGTGCTGTTCATTCCTTTCGGGCTGATGGTTCGCCGCGTCCTGGAATGGCCCCGCCGGACTGTCTTGGCCGCAGGCCTGAGCACCTCCATCCTGATTGAGCTGACCCAGATGACCGGCAACTGGTTCCTGGCCCCGTGCCCGTACCGCTATGCCGACACCACCGACCTGTTCACCAATACCATCGGCACAGGGATCGGCATCGGGCTGGAGACCTTGACCCCGCGCCTGCTGTCAACGAAGCGACACCTGTTGGCGCAGCGCGACAGTGCCCGGCCCGTCACCCCCATGCGACGGCTTCTGGGCATGGCATTGGACTTCTGGTACCTGCTCACGGCCGCTCTCGCCGGTGGGACCATCGGATCGGTCGGGTACACGGTGGCCCGTCGGGGGCAGGGGGTGCTGACCGAGACCCAGATGTTCGCCCTTGAACGCGCGATCCTCACCAGTGCATGGGCGGGCACGCTAATCGTGGCCTTGGTTCCCGCACTGGTTAGCACCGGAGCATCCCTGGGCCAACGGACCGTCTACCTGCGCCCCGACGGGCCCGGTAGATCGCGGCCACGCTGCCTGTTACGTGCGGCCATTGTCCAAGCCGCCGTGCCCACGATGCTCTACCTCGGCTTGCCCTGGGCACTGGGCGCCCCGGTGCTGGCGCTGGCCGCCCTGCTCTGCGCGGTTCCCGACCCACGGGGCCTCAGCTACCGAACCGCCGGACTCGACATCACCGACGCCAGAACACCCCAATAGCCGTCGTCACCCTTGGCCCCAGAAGGGTGGGTCCGTGGTGCTGGAGGATCGCGTATCGTCGACGGAAGTAGTGGCAACGACAGCACGAAGGGAATGCCCATCATGACCACCCTCAGCGAGCTGGCATCTGCCGGCACCCGCAACCCGTGGGCCATGGCCGTCGTCGGGACCGCCCTGTGTGCGGTCTCGGGCAGCGTCGCCACGGACACCAGGTCGCGTTGGTACAAGTCGATCGACAAGCCCGCCTGGCAGCCGCCGGGAGTTGTGTTCCCGTTCGTCTGGACCGCCCTGTACTCGGGTCTGGCCGCGACCACGGGGAGGGTCCTGACGGAGCTCGACGAATCGGACCGCCAGCAGGAGGCCACCGGCTTCCGACGCGCCTTCGTCGCAAACCTGGTGCTGAACCAGGGTTGGAGCTGGACCTTCTTCAGGTCCCACCGGCTGGGCCTGGCCACTGCCAATGCCGCGCTGCTCGCGGCCAGCTCCATCGACCTGGCGCGGCGAGCCGAACGGGCGAGTGAGGGCAAGGGTGCCGAACTGGCGCCCTACGCGGCCTGGTGCAGCTTCGCCACGCTGCTGACCGCCAGCATCGCCCGCCGCAACAGCTGACGGGGCGGTCAGCCGCCCGAGGAGGTGCCCCGGCGTCGGGTGACCAGGAAGGCCAGCAGCGCCGCGGCGCCCAGCACCAGCCCGATGGCCAGGGCCGGGTGCTGGCGCCAGGCCAGCGCGAAGGCCCCGAGCCCGACGAAGCCGACCGAGGCGTAGACCATCGCCCAGATGACAGCACCCGCCGCCAACGCGGGCAGGTAGCGCCACAGTGGCATCCGCAGGAAGCCCGCCGAGAAGTTGACCACGGTCTGCACCCCGACGGTGAGGAAGGACAGCGTCACCACCGGGGCGCCCAGTTGGTTGATCCGCTCCACCGCCTGCATGAAGCCGGGGCGCTCCATCACCCGGGCCGCGCGGGTGTGTCGGCCGCCCGCCGCGGCCAGTCTTCCCAGCAGGTAGGTGAGACCGGCGCGCAGCAGGACGATCACGAACAGGGCGGCCGCCACCACCGGGAAGGGGGCATCCCAGGCCATCGGATTCCATGCGCCAGAATCAAACCAGGCCTCGAGTCGCTGCGGCATACTTACGAGCCTACCCATCCGCCCCGGTGCACCCGGCTCATCCGAAATCCCCCCAGGGGGTATCTGGCCGCCATGAGGTCGTCGCTTTGGGAAATCGTCAGGAAGTGCCGCGTGCCAGCGTGCCTGCCGCGTCGCGAGGCCATAGCCTGACCCCGGGGTCGGGCAGTCCGGCCCGGGGAGAGCTGCAGAGGTCACGATGAAGTGGGACAACAGCCCGGTCTATCGCCGGCGTCGGAGGATTGTCTTCGGTGGGGCGGTGCTGGCACTGGTTGGCATCACCAGTTGCGGTGTCGCCGTGACCAACCTGGTGACCCACGACGAGAACCGGCCCGAGGTGCAGCAGGGCCCCACGGTCTGGGAACGCTCCGGCAAGGCGCCGGAAATCACGCTGGCCTTCGCGGGCGACGTCCAGGCGCACAACAGCGCCGGCCGGATCAATGACGTCGGGCTGGGGGAGACGGGCAAGATCCTGGCCAAGGCGGACCTTGCCATGCTGAACCTGGAAACCGTCGTCGCGGAGGACCGCACCGGGCTCAAGCCGCAACCCAAGCCGTTCACCTTTGCCACCGGCCCCAAAATCCTGGACTCCCTCAAGAAGGAGGGCGTCGACGTGGTCACCGCGGCCAACAATCACACCATGGACTTTGGCGACGAGGGGATGAAGCGGATGCTGGCGGTCAAGGCCACGTCCCCGGTGCCGATGGTGGGTCTGGGCAAGGACGACGCCGAGGCCTGGGCGCCGTGGACCACCGAGGTGAAGGGTCGGAAGGTGGTGGTCTTCGGAGCCACCGACGTGCTGGACGAGCATCTGGACTGGAAGGCGGGCCCCAACAAGCCGGGGCTGGCCAAGGTGAAGGACGACGAGGGTTTCACCAAGCTGCTCGACGGGGTGAAAAAGGCCCGTGCCGCCAGCCCGGATGACGTCGTGGTGGTCTACCTGCACTCCGGCACCGAACTGGTGAAGTGCCCCACGCCGCGCCAGCAGCAGACCATGAAGGACTTGGCCGCCGCGGGGGCCGACGTCGTGATCGGCAGCCACGCCCACATCCTGCAGCCCACGGCCACACAGGGGAACACCGCGATCGCATACGGCATGGGCAACTTTGTCTTCGGCAGCGGCGGCCCCCAGACGCGGCCCACCGGCGTGCTGACGGTGACGATTCCCGCGGGGCAGGGCGCGGGGCGGATGACCTTTAACCCGGCGCGCGTCACCAACGGCCTGCCCCAGCTGCTCACGGGGGCGGAGAGGGATGCGGCGTTGAAGTCCTGGGAAGGGCTGGGCAAGGGCTGCTGACGACGGGTGTCGCAGCCGGCGAGATGCCCACTATGCTTGGCGCAATTGCCTGTCAGGAGGTTGTCCTTGCTCACCATTCCGTCGTCCGCGCCGATTCCCGATGGCCCCTTGCACATCGGTGACGTGGCGAGCCTGACCGGCCTGAGCCTGCGCTCCATCCGGCACTACGAGGAGCTGGGCCTGGCGCAGCCCACCTCCCGCACGGTGGGTGGCTTCCGGGTCTATGACCGGGAGGCGGTGGAGCGGCTGCGCCTGGTGATGAGCCTCAAGCTCGCCGGTCTTGGCCTGGAGGAGATGCGCCCCATCATCGACGCCTGTCGGGCCACCGAGACAGGATCGGATTCCGCCGAGGCGGCGGAACTGCTGGCCCAGGCCAACGACCGGGTGGCCGAGGCCATCAACCAGCTGCGGGAACGACTGGCCACCGGGCAGGAGTTGCAGGACCGGTTGCGTCGTGCCGTGGAGGCGTCCTCGACGGTTCAGGCGACCCGCGGCTGAGTGGACTGCTGCGCCGGGAGGATCTGCGTCTTCGGGGCGAGGGCGCGTCCCCCGGCCGGGACGTCATGGGTGACGACGGCATTGGCACCCACCACCGAGTCCTCGCCGACCGTCACCGGACCAACCACCACGGCTCCCGCGCCGAGCTGGGCGCCCTTGAGGATATGGGGAACGTGGTCCGCCTGGTCCCCCTCCACGTCACCGCGCAGGCCGATGGTCACCCCCTGCCGGATCAGCACCTCGTCGGCGATCACCGCCTGCTTGTGGATCACTATGCCGTGCTGGTGGGAGAGCCGGACCCGTCGGCCGATGGTGGTCTCGGGAGAGACCTCTATCCCGTAGAAATTGCGGCAGAACCACAGCCCCGCCCGGCCGATCACGCCGGCCGGTGCGGCCATTCGTGAGGCGTTGCTTTCCCGACGCCAGTTGGCCAGCCGGTGGAAGACCAGGGTCTGGGTGCCGGGGCGCAGCAGTCCGGCGTTGATCTGGCGGTCCTCCCGGATCACGTCGACGATCGGATAGCGGCGGGCCAAGCGCTCGACCCACCACTTCTGGGCGGGCGTGCGCTCGCTGTCTGGCTGTTCGGCGTGCTGTTGGTCCCGGTTGATGTTCACGCGTCCCCCCGAATGCGTGTCGCTCTGACAGGTACAACCCTACCCTAACGTCAGGGTAGGGTTTTGGGGGATCGGCCCGGACAACATTTGGACAACAACCGGACAACACCCAGCCATTGAGTCGGGCTTCGGGGCGGCGGAGGCTTGATCCATGACGACGAGCACCGCCCCGCGCATGGGGCTCACCTACACCGACGAAGACCACGACACCTTGCTGGGGATGCTGCGCGAGGGCGCCAGCACCGGGGAGATCGCCCTGGCCCTGGGGCGCACCATCAAGTCCGTCGAGCAGCGGGCGCGCAAGTTGCTGCCGCCGGGCCAGCGGCACTGTCCGCTGGACCGGGTCATGCCCACCCTGGCGAAGGTCTGTGCCGAGCCGGGCTATGACTGGCGGGCAACGGTCTGTCTGGATGATCCGCCGGCTCCGATCAACAAGATCGTCCGGAGCGGGATCGAGGGGTTGGAGAGCCCCGAGCTGGTGGAGTTCGCCCACGATCTGGCGGTCTGCTTCCCGCAGGGGCCAATGTTCGAATCGGTGACCGCCGAGGTGCGCAAGCGCGGGCTGGTCGGCGATGTGGTGCGCCGTCACGAGTTGCACCGACGCCTGCGGGAGGAGCCGGACCCGGACCAGGCCTATGAGATCAGCACCGCGTGGGCCGATGCCGTCGGCTTCGGGCGCCCCTTCGGTTACCACCGGGACTACGAACCGATCTGGGGCTGAAGAACCAGTCGGGATCGCGACCTCTGAATTGGGGGGTTCTTCATTGACAAAAAGGCTGATTCGGGGTGACATGGTGGATGTCAGGTTCGCCCAGAGTGCCCGGAAACACCGCATTGGGCGGGCACATGTGCTCCATGTGCTCGAGCAAGTGGAGCCCACAGTCGCCGAGCGGCCTTCGGGTGAACCAGAACTGGTGTGGGCTGGAGTCGACGATCGGGGACTCGAACTGGAGATCATCGGTATCCGGATCAGACCGGACGCTGTGTTGATCGTGCATGCCATGCCCAGGTGGTTCAGGAGGATTCAGTGAAGATTCGACTCGGCGGAGAGCTGGTTGAGGTCACGGTCAGTGATGTTGACCTGGATCAGGAGGTCATCTATTTCGAGGGGGAGCGGCTCACCGAGGCACGGGCAGAAGAGCTGGGGCGGGAGATCAGCCGTCGCTATGGGTTGTTGGGCGGCCGCCCACCCAAGGACCCCCAGGAGCGGGCGAGCGTGCAACGTGCCGTCCGGTTCACTCCCGGTGATGCCGCGCGGTTGCGGGCCCGGGCGACGGAGCTGGGGGTCTCGGAGTCCGAGCTGATTCGTCGGGCCGTGTTGAAGGAGCTCGGGGCGGCCTGACGGGGCAGCCCACGGCCCGAAACCTGGGTCAGTAGCGCACCAGGGGCCGCTCGGTGGGACGGCGCACGATGGCGAACACGCCGCTGGCGGTGGCCAGCGGGGTCGGGTCGCCCTCCTTGGTGCAGGTGCCGTCGACATAGGCCAGGGTGCGGCCCACCTTGCGGACGACGGCGGAGGCCACCAGGGTGTCGCCGATCCGGCCGGCGCGCAGGTAGTTGACGGTCATCGACGAGGTGACCGCGGCCTTGTCGGCGGGCAGCTGGAGGATCACGTTGCCGCCCATCACGGCGTCCAGCATGGCGGAGATCAGGCCGCCGTGGATGCCGCCACCCACATTGGCGTGGTTGGGCTGGGTGGCGCAGCGCACCACCTCGCCATCCCAGACGATCTGGTTGTGGGTGCGAAAGGGGGCGATCATGCGTTCGGACACGCCGAGCATTCTGTCAGGTCGTGGCCGGGTTAGGCTGCCCTGCATGACGACTCGACTCGACGTGTGGCTGTGGTCGGTACGGCTGTTCAAGACCCGCTCGGCCGCCAACAAGGCCGTCGCGGGCGGACACATCCGGCTGAACGACGCGCCGGTGAAGCCGGCGCACGTGGTGGTGCCGGGGGATGTGGTGACGGTGCGCGAGCCGGGCTGGGACCGTCGCTACCAGGTGACCCAGACCATCAGCAAGCGGGTGGGAGCCCCGGTGGCCCGCACCTGCTACGTCGACCAGTCGCCGCCCAAGCCGGAGTACCTGATGGCCGGCCCGGTGGCCCGACGGGATCGGGGCGCGGGCCGGCCCACCAAGAAGGACCGACGCGAGATCGAGCGGCTCACCGCCGGTTTCAAGTCCGGCCGCTGAGGGGCCAGGACGCGCTGAGGGTCACGCCGGGAGGTTGCGCCGTCGATAGCCCACCAGACCCAATCCCAGCAGGGCCAGGGCCAACGCGGTCTCCACGGCGAAGGCCGTCCAGTCCATTGGGTCGCGCGGCAGGTGCGCCAGGTAGCCCCACGGCTGCAGCTTGAGCAGCCACTCGGGCAGGTCGAACAGCACCGCGAACCAGGTGCAGAACATCGTCCAGCCCAGCACGGCCCAGACCAGGCCGGAGAAGCGCGGCAGCCAGCCGATCAACATCATGGCGATTCCCACCACCAGCACCAGCCCCGGGAGCAGGCCGGCCGCGGTGCGCAGGTACTGGCCCACCGGGCTCCAGTCGCCGGTCTGCCCGGCCTGGACCAACGGCATACCCGCGCCCACCGCCAGGTAGGCCAGGCACGGCACCGCGACGGCGAAGGCCAGGTGGCTCACCGCGAACCTCCAGCGACTGGTGGCGGTGGCCAGCAGCATCTCGGCATGGCCGCGCCCCTCCTCGGCGCGCAGCCGGTTCAGCACCACGCCCGCCATGATCGCCGCCACCGTGCCCATGATCCCGATCATCGCCACATAGAAGGCGGTCTGCAGGTTGCTGCTTCCGCCCATCTTCTGCAGCATCTCGCCCATCTGCGGGTTCGCGGCCAGCGACTTGTCCATCTGGCTCATGATCGAGCCCATCCCGACAGAGCACAGCACGAGGGCCACGCTCCAACCGATCAGGGTGCCACGCTGCAGGCGCCAGGCCAGCCCCCATGTGCCGGACAGCCAGCCCGGCGCCGTGCCGCGGCCGGGGCGATCCGGCCGCAGCCCCGCGAGGTGGTCCCGGGCGGACTCAAGCCGGAAGGCCGTCAGGATGGAGACCAGGAAGAGCAGCTTCGGCAGCAGCACCACCCACCATCGCTCGTCTGACCAGGGCCGCAGGTACATGCCCCATTCCAGCGGGTTCAGCCAGTTGAGCCAAGCGTAGCTGGCGTCCGGGCCCGCGCCGTCGACCATCATCCGCAGCACGAACAGCCCGCCCCACAGCAGCCCCACCGTCCAGTAGCGGGCGGTGCGGGCATTCTCGAAGACCTGGGCGCACACGGCACCGACGCCGACGAAGACCAGCCCCTCCAGGGCCACCGCCGAGCCGGCGGCCAGCGCTCCTGCGGCCGGGAGGTGCGCGGCCATCGACCAGCCGGCCGTGACCATGCCCAGCACCAGGCACCCCAGTACGCAGCTCACCAGGGCGCCGGCCAGCGGTGCGTGGCGTCCGATGGCGCTGGAGCGCAGCAGCTCCAGGCGGCCTTCCTCCTCCTCACCGCGGGTGGCGCGGATGATGGCGAAACCGCCCATCATCCCGGCAAACATGCTGGCGAACCCGCCCACCCGCCAGAAGACAAAGCCCGCCTTGCTGTAGACGTCGAAGGCCGGGCCCAGCAGGGCCAGCATCGACGGGTTGTTGCGCAGCGGCTCGATGGTCAACCGCGGGTCGGTGCCGGGCGGGATGATCGTGTCGTACTGGGTGGCGGTCAGCGGCATCAGGCAGGCCAGGCCAATGATCCACAGCGTCCAGAAGAGCCAGTTGCGGCGCAGCGTCAGCCGCAGCATGGTGCCGGTTCCGGCAAGCGTCGTCATCGCGCGGCCGCCTCGTCGGAGGCCTCGTAGTGGCTCAGGAAGAGCTCCTCAAGGGTGGGCGGCGTAGACGTGAGGTTCCGCACCCCATGCCGGCTGAGCAGGCCGAGCAGTGGATTCAGGGCATCGGCGTCGACGTGGGCCCGGATCCTGCTCCCCTCCACCTGCAGGTCATGCACCCCGTCGATCCGGTCCAGGCCGTCGGGGATGGTCTCTAGGTCCGCCGTCACGGCCAGGCTGTGCAGGTGGCGCAGCTCGTCGAGCGTGCCGCTCTCCACGATCCGGCCGGCCCTGATGATGGAGACATGGTCGCACAGCGCCTCCACCTCGCTGAGGATGTGGGAGCTGAGCAGCACAGTGCGTCCCTGCGTGCGCTCGGCGCGGATGTGCTCGGTGAAGACGCGTTCCATCAGGGGGTCGAGGCCGCTGGTGGGTTCGTCGAGCAGCAGCAGGTCGACGTTGGAGGCCAGCGCCGCCACCAGCGCCACCTTCTGCCGGTTGCCCTTGGAATAGCTGCGGCCCTTCTTGCGGGGATCGAGGTCGAAGGCGTCGATCAGTTCGGCGCGCTTGGTCTTGTCCAGGCCACCGCGGGCGCGGCCGAGGAGGTCGATGGCTTCCCCGCCGGTCAGGTTGGGCCACAGGTTCACGTCGCCGGGCACGTAGGCCAGCCGACGGTGCAGCTCCGGGGCCTGGTTCCACGGGTCGCCGCCGAGCAACCGGGCCGTGCCGGAGTCGGCGCGCAGCAGGCCGAGCAGGACGCGGATGGTGGTGGACTTGCCGGCGCCATTGGGGCCGAGGAAGCCGTGCACCTGTCCGGTGGGAACCACCAGATCGAGGCCGTCGAGGGCGCGGGTGCGGCCGAAGGTCTTGACCAGGTTGCTGGTCTCGATGGCGCACTCAGCGCCGGGATTGGGGGCTTTCACCGTTCGTCTCCACTGTGGTGTTTGCGCTCCTCAGAGCGTCGAAGTAGGCCTGCGTGAACAGACCGTGGGTGAACATCTCGGCGGCGACCAGCCCGTAGCGCGCAGCGATCGCGGGATCGGAGAGTTCCTTGCCTCCGAGCCGGGTGGCGAACTGGCGCCCCATCATCATGAAGCCCAGTGAACTGGCCACCAGGAAGGCGATGGCGCCCTCCCGGTCCTCGGGGAGGCGGACCAGGCCGTTGTCCTCGGCGACGACGATCAGCTCCTCGGTGATCCGTGTCATGCGGTCGTAGATCTGGTCGGCGGTATCACCGCCTTCCCGAAGGCACATCACCAGGTAGTCCATCATCGGGGTCAATTCGGGATGCTCGGCCAGGTACTCCTTCAGGGCCGGTTGCGGGCCGATGGTCAGCAGCACCTTCTCCTGCTGGATCGTCTCGAGGGCCCAGGCGTCGCAGTGCTCGTGCAGCTGGTTCTTGCTGCCGAAATGGTGAATCACGAGGCCGGGGGAGACGCCGGCACGTGTGGCGATCTGGCGGATCGTCGTCTTCTCGAAGCCCTGGGCGCCGAACAGCTCCAGGGCCGCCAGTCGGATGCGTGCCTGGGGCAGGAGGTCGGCAGGGTTTGAACTCACGTTCAATAGACTAAACACTTGTTCAGTGCGGGTCAAGGGTGGGTAGTCTGGCGTCATGCCAGTCGTGAAGATCAATGCCATCGACGTCCCGCCGCAGGCCGGCCCCGAACTGGAACGACGCTTCTCCGAGCGTGCCCACGTGGTGGACCAGGCGCTCGGCTTTTTGGGCTTCCAGCTGCTGCGCCCGGTGGCGGGGGAGAACCGCTACTTTGTTGTCACCCAATGGGCCGACGACGCCTCCTATGAGGCCTGGCGTGACGGCGACAGCCGTGCCGCGCACGCCGGCGAGCACGGCAAGCCGGTGGCCAGCGGCGCCAACCTGCTGGAGTTCGAGGTGGTGATGGACGTCAGCCCGCGCGGCTGACCTCCACCGGACAGGCATCCCAAATGATGGGATGGTCTCTTGTGCGACGTCCAAGCCGCGCGCGACGATGCGGCGTCCGTCCGTCGCCGTCATCAGGAGACCCACGTGTCCTCTCCGTCCTCCCACCCGCCGCGCGAGCAGTGGCAGTCCCAGATGGGATTCATCCTCGCCGCCGTTGGCTCGGCCATTGGCCTGGGCAACATCTGGCGCTTCCCGGGCGTCGCCTACACCAATGGTGGCGGCGCCTTCCTGATTCCCTACCTGGTGGCGCTGCTCACCGCCGGCGTGGTCTATCTGCTCTTCGACTGGGCGCTGGGTCACCGTTACCGCGGCTCCGCCCCGGCCATCTTCCGTCGGATCCACCCCAGGTTCGAGCCGCTGGGCTGGTTCCAGGTTGGGCTGTGCTTTGCCATCATCACCTACTACGCGGTGATCGTTGCCTGGTCCGTGCGCTATGTGGGCTACTCCTTCACCCGGGCCTGGGGAGATGACCCGGCCGGCTTCTTCGTCAAGGACTTCCTGCGGCTGCTGCCGGAGAGCCAGGCCCACATCGACGGCGGCGTCGTGCCCGGCGTGTTGTGGCCGCTGGTACTGGTCTGGCTGTTCGTCACGGTGATCATGGCCATGGGCGTCGCCGGCGGCCTGGAGCGGATGAACAAGATCTTCCTGCCCCTGCTGGTGGTGATGTTCGTCGGGATGGTGGTGCGCGCCGTGACCCTGCCCGGGGCGGTGGACGGCCTGAACTCCTTCTTCACCCCGAAGTGGTCCGCGCTGGCGGATCCGCACGTCTGGATCCAGGCCTATGCCCAGATCTTCTTCTCCCTCTCGGTGATGTTCGGCATCATGATCACCTACGCCTCCTACCTGCCTCGACGGGCGAACCTGGCCCCCACCAGCTTCGTGGTGGCCTTCTCCAACTCCTCCTTCGAGATCCTGGCCGGCATCGGGGTGTTCTCCACCCTGGGCTACATGGCGGGCAAGCAGGGCATCCAGGTCTCCGAGCTGGAGGGCATCACCGGCCCGATCCTGAGCTTCGTGACCTTCCCGCAGGTGATCTCGATGATGCCCGGCGGGCAGTTCTTCGGGGTGCTCTTCTTCGGCTCGCTGGCCCTGGCCGGCATCACGTCACTGGTCTCCCTGATCCAGGTGGTCACCGCCGCGGTGCAGGAGAAGTTCGGGATGAGCCGCACCGGCAGCTCGGTGCTGGTCGGGCTGCTCTCGGCGGCCCTGTCCATCGGCCTGTACAGCACTTCCAATGGCCTGAACATGCTGGACGTGGTGGACAACTTCGTCAACAACATCGGGATCGTGCTGTCCGCGGTGCTGACCGTCTTCCTGATCACCTTCGTGGTGAAGCGGCTGCCCGAGCTGCATCACCACCTCAGCGAGCACTCCGCCTCCCCGCTGGGTGGGTGGTGGCGGATCTTCGCCGGCTACCTCACCCCGATCATGCTGACCGTGATGCTGGTGCTCACCCTGGTGGATCTGGCGCAGAACGGCTACGGCAAGTACCCGGGCTGGTTCACCATGGCCTTCGGCTGGGGCACCCTGGCGCTGCTGATCGTCGGGTCGGTGGTGCTGAGCCTGCTGCCGTGGCGCACCTCGGTTGACCACTTCCGCCCGGCCCGGCTCGACGGGATGGAGCACCGGCCCTACCACCACCACAAGCACCACGACGACCAGGCCGAACTGGCCGGGGAGGAATCCCGATGACCCCGATTGCCCTTGTCATGCTGGTGCTCTCGCTGGCCCTGGTGTGGGGTGGCCTGGTGGCCGCCATCATCAACCTGCGTCGTCACCCCAGCCCCTACGAGGACTGAACCCCCGGTGGCCAGCGGCCGGGCGGTCCGTCACGCGTAGCGACGGGCCAGCTCGGCGGCGCGGTGGCCGTAGCCACCACCGAACAGGACGGCGTGCACCAGCAACGGATGGAGCTGGTGCAGCGCCGTCCGCTCACGCCAGCCGGAGGCCGGCTGGTAGACCTCGGCCCAGGCAGCGCGCAGCCGGGGCAGGTGCGGGGCACCGAACAGGTCCAGCATCGCCAGGTCCGTCTCCCCATGGCCGCCGTGCGCCGCGGCGTCGATCAGCACCCCACCGTCGGGCGTGAAGACCACATTGCCGGCCCACAGGTCGCCGTGGATCCGGTCCGCGGCCCGGCCGTCCTCGAACTCCCCGGCCTCCAGGCGCTGGCACACGGCCTCCACCGCCGCGGCGCCGGCTGGCGCCAGCACGGCCTGATCCACCGCTTGACGCACCACCGGCCGCAGTCTGGCGGCCGCGTGGAAGCGTCCCCACGACGTCTGCGGCGGGTCCAGCAGGGGTAGCGGGAGACCAGCCAGGAAGCCATCACCCCGCCAGCCGTCGGGGGCCGCGCCGAAGCCGGCGGCACCCGCCAGGTGGGTGTGGGCCAGCCGTCGGCCGAAGTCCTCGGCCATTGCGGTGGTCGGCTCGGCCACCGGCAGGTCCACCTCCACCAGCAGGTCGTCGTCGACGGACAGCACCTCCACCGCGGGCGCCCCGTCGGGCACCTGCCCCAACCAGGCCAGGCTGGCGGCCTCGTACTGCAGGGTGCCGCGGGGCGCAGTGCCCCGGGGCTTGCGAAAGTGTGGCCCGCCGACGGGCCGTTCAATGGTCATCGGGCCGGCTCAACACTTCCGGGGGGCTTCCAGGTCGCTGACCTGGTCAATCACCCAGCGGCCGGGCTGGGAGCTCAGCAGCACCTTCTGCTTGCGCACCTGACAGGCCTTGCCTGGCCCTTCCAGCTGCACGGTCCAGATCAGCGTGTCGGTGAACTGGTCGGTGATCTCCAGATTGTCCACATTGGCGGCGGTGGGCTTGGCGCCCTTGAAAGTGGCGAGGAACTTGTCTGCGCTGCCGTGGGTCTGCTGCAGCCGGGCGGACAGCCCCTGCCAGGCGACGTCCTTGCCCAGCAACCCGGTGTCGTCCTTGTCGGTGGCGTACGTGATTCCCGCCAGGTAGCGGTGCAGCGCGGTCTTGATGGCCGGCGCATCGGGGTGGATGGAGGTCATCGACGGCGGGCCGTCCTGCTTGCAGGCCGCCAGCTTCTGCGCCTTGCCGGCGGACTGCCACTGCTTCACGGTCGCGGCCACCGTGGCCATCGGGACCGCGTGATGGTCGCCCTTGCCGTCGGCGGTGGTGGCCAGCTCCATTGCCACCACCGTGCCGGAGGCGTCCAGCAGGGGAGCGCCGGAAACGCCGGGCTGGGCATTGGCGGTGTGGCTGACCAGTCCGGAGACGGGCTTGCCCAGGATGGTGGCCTGCTGCCCGGCCTGCTTGACCTGACCGGCGGCGGAATGGGCGTCGCGGCCGGTGGGCAAGCCGATCATGGTCACCGGGGAGCCGGCGGCGGGAGCGGCGGTTGCCAGGCCCAGCGGTGTCCCGGACAGCTTGCCGCCGTCGCGGGTGGGCAGCAGCCGCACCAGTGCGACGTCGGTGGCATCGTCCCGCCCCAGCAGCTCACCGCGGACCACACCGGCGGAGCTGTGCACGCTGATGGTGGATCCGCTGTTGAACAGGTGCCCCGCCGTGAGCACCATGTTCGGGGCGACGAAGA
This sequence comes from Luteococcus sp. H101, assembly GCF_038433155.1. Classification (NCBI taxonomy): domain Bacteria; kingdom Bacillati; phylum Actinomycetota; class Actinomycetes; order Propionibacteriales; family Propionibacteriaceae; genus Luteococcus; species Luteococcus sp. H101. The sequence goes on along the minus strand of NZ_JBCDMW010000026.1, from coordinate 32,587 downwards.
AACCCGTGCCCTGCGCCATGGCGGTGCAGTTGTTCACCTGCACCCGCACCAGCGACGCGGCCCGGCCACCGCCCAACGGCGACGCGGAGGCGGGCGGTGCCACCGCAGCGGCCGGCGCCAGAACGGCGGCGGTGGCCTTGGCCGACGGCGTGGTGGCCGGCACCGGGGTGCCGGAGGTAGCGGGCGCGCTGCTGGCGGCTCCCGTGGCGGAGGCCGAGCCGCTGGGCTGGGCCCCGCCGGGGCTGGACTCCTGGCCGGCAGGCGTGCCTCCCGAACATGCGGTCAGGCCAGTCAGTCCGGCGGCGAGCATGACGATGTAGAACTTCGATCCCCGAGAAGTCATGCCTCCCACCCTGCCACGTTGTCAGGTTCACCCGGGGAGGACGCGATGGTGCCCGGCCGGAATCCGGCCGGGCACCACAGCAGATGGACAGGTCCGCGGGTCACTTCTGGATGTCGTCCCGGGCCTGGTCCTTCACGGAATCCTTGGCCTGCTTGGCCTGGTCCTTGACGTCCTCGGTGGACTGCTTGGCCTGGGCCGCGACGTCGTCCTTGGCGGAGGTGGCCTCCTGCTTGACCGTCTGGGCCGCGTCGGTGGCGGTCTCCTTGACCGACTGCACCGCCTCCTGGGCGGGCGCCTGCAGGGACTGGACGGTGTCCTGGGCCACCTGCTTGGCCTGCTCCAGGTGGGGCTCCGCCTGCTCCTTGGCCTGCTCGACATAGCGCTTCTCGGCCTTGGTGGCGGGCAGCATGCCGCCCACCAGGGCGCCCAGACCGAAGGCGATCAGGCCGGCGGCCAGCGGGTTGCCGCGGGTGCGCTGCTTCACGGTGGCGGGGGTTCCGGCCAGGTTCTGCTGGGCCTGGTCCATCGCCCCGGCTGCCCGGTCCCGGGCCTGCTGCAGGCCGTCGGAGGCCTGGCCGGCCAGCCCCTCGTCGCGGAAGTCGTCCTCGCTGCCGAAGACCTTCTCCTTGACCTGGGTCACCTTCCCGGCGACCTCCTGCTTGGCCTTGTCCACCTGGTTCTGGGCCACGGTCTTGGGGTTGGCGTTGTCGGCCAGCGCGTTGACGTCCTGGCTCAGGTTGGCGCGCGTGCGCTCAATGTCATGCCGGATCTGCTCGGGATTGCTCATCGGTTCCTCTCCTCGTGCCCCTTCAGGGCATCGGGAATCTGCTTGGCGGTCTCAGTGGTCTGGGGGAGGCCGTTTACCTCCTGCAGGGACTTCTTTCCGGTCAGGCCGAGGACCGTCGCGATGACGCCCCACAGCACGGCCAGGATCAGCCCGGACCAACCCAACGCGGGGTGGTCATGATTTCCGATCAGGATGGCAATGGTCCACCACAGGCCGAGCGAGGCGAACAGCAGAGCCAAGTGGGCAGTGATACCGGCCCCGGCGAGCATGCCCGCGCCCTTGCCGGCGCGGCCGGCATCCTGCTTGAGCTCGGCCTTGGCCAGCTCCAACTCCTGGTGCACCAGGGTGCTGAAGTTCTGGCTCAGATCGCCGACGATCTCGCCGATCGACCGGTCATCCTGGGAGCCGCCGACGGGCGGTTGGGCCAGGGGAGTGCTCATCGCAGACCACCGTCGGCCAGGTAGGGATCGGTGACGGTCGGGTTGGCCAGGGCGGGGTTGACCGGGGCAGGGTCGGCCGCCACCGGCGGGTAGGCCTCGTGGGTCACCACGCGCTGCGGGTACTGGGTGTTGGCCAGCTGGGGAGCCTGGTCTTCCTGGGCCAGCTCCCGGGTGCCGCGGGCCAGGCGCCCGGCCAGCAGACCGGCACCGGCGGCCAGGGCCAGGAAGGTGGTGGGCTTGCGGGCGGCGAAACGACGCACCTCGCGCAGTACATCATCCGGTTCGTGGTGTTCCAGCCACCCGGCCAGATTCTGCCCCCGGCCAGCCAGGTCGCCGGCCAGCTGGGCCACTGGGCCACTGGCAGAGGACTCGCTGGTCAGCTGTCGCATCTCGTCGCTGAGGGCTCGCACGGTGCCAGCCAGGGCAGTCTGGCCCTCCCCGGCGCGGCCGCGCAGTTCACCGGCGGTGGTGTCCAGCAGGCCGCGGATCTGGTCCTTGGCCTCGCCGGCCACGTCGGCGGCCTGCTGCTTGGCCTGATCGGTCACCTGGCGCGTGGCATCGACGGCCTGGTCCTTGACCTCGGACGCCTGCTGCTTGCCGGTCTCGCCCAGCTGCTGGGCCTCCAGCCGAGCCTGTTCCTTGGTGGGTGACTCTTGGTTGGGGGACTTCTTCGTGGGATTGCTCATGCTTCCTTTGTAGGGCCGGCCGTGTCACCAGAGCCACCGAGAACAGCCTTTTCCATCCTTTGGGGTGAGGTGATTTCGCCGTGGGCAGAGTATTCGCCCTAGTCTGGTCCCATGTCTGAACCGGTGTTCTTTGAATTCGCGTCGGTGGAGAAGGCCCGCGCGGCCGTGTCCACCGCCACCGAGCGGAACCTGCACGTCGAGCTGCACGACGACGGCGGGCCCGTCCGGGTGGCGGTGCGGCAGCAGGACCTGGAAGAGCTCGAGGTGACGATGCTGCGTCACGGCGGGCACCTGCGGGAACCGCAGCAGGGGGCTTGAGCCCCCGGGTGAGGCCGGCGGTGGTCGCCTGATGGACATCCTGGTCAAGGCCCTGTCCCTGGTGGCGATCATCGCTGTCGGTTTCTGGATCAAACGGCTCGGGTGGGTACGGGCCAGCGACTTCGAGCTGTTCGCCAAGATCGTGCTGCGGATCACCCTGCCCTGCGCGCTGATCACCTCCTTCAACCAGCACCAGATCCCGCTGCCCCTGCTCGGGTTGGCCGGGCTGGGGCTGGCCGTCAACCTGGTGCTGCAGGTGACCGCTCTGACAATGGAGCGCCGCCGGGGCCGCCAGGCGCAGGCCTTCGCGGTGATCAACCTGCCCAGCTTCAACATGGGCGCCTTCGCGACGCCCTACCTGGCCGGATTCATGGGACCCGCCGCCGTGGTCCAGGCCAGCATCTTCGACATCGGCAATGCCCTGGGGGCCGCCGGGATCGGCTACGCCTGGGGCACCGGCCTGGCGGACGAGAGCCGCCGCACCACCGTGGGCCGCTTCCTGCGGGCAATGTTCAGCTCGGTGGTCTTCGACGTCTACATCGCCCTGCTGCTGCTCAACCTGGCGCACGTGCGGCTTCCCGACGCCGTGATCACCTTCACCTCCACTGTGGGCGCGGCCAACACCTTTCTGGCCATGCTGATGATCGGTGTGGGGCTGGAGGTGGGGTTGGACGGCGACCGCTTCCGGCAGGCCGGCCGCTACCTGGGGGTGCGCTACCTGGTCTGCGCGCTGTGCGCCGCGGCGGTCTGGTTCCTGCCGGTGCCGCGCGAATACCGGGTGCTGGTGGCCATGGTGCTGTTCGCCCCCGTGGCCTCCATGACACCCGGCTTCACCGCCCAGATCCGGGGTGACGTGCAGTTGAGCACCCTGATGAACAGCGTCAGCATCTTGGTGGGGATGGTGATGCTGCCGGTCGTCCTGCTGGTGCTGGGCTGAGCGCCCCCGCGGTCTCAGCCCGCCAGGTCGGTCAGGAAGTCATTGGCCCAGTCGTCGATCTGGTGGGAGAAGACCTGCTTGCGCAGCGCCCGGATCCGACGGGAGCGGTTGGCGCGGGTGTCATTGACCGCCCGCATGATGGTCTGCTTCATCCCGTTCAGGTCGTGCGGATTGCACTGGTAGGCCTGCTTCATCTCCCGCGCCGCGCCGGCGAACTCGCTCAACACCAGGGCGCCGTTGTTGTCGCCATGGCAGGCGACGTACTCCTTGGCAACCAGGTTCATCCCGTCGCGCAGGGGAGTGACCACCATGATGTCGGCAATGGAGTACATGGCCGCCATGGAGGTGCGGGGGTAGGAGTCGTGCCGGTAGACGATCGCCGGGCTGCCCAGCGGCCCCACCTTGGAATTGATCCGGCCCACCAGCAGGTCGATGTCGTCGCGCAGCTTGCGGTATTCCTCCACCCGCTCCCGCGACGGGGTGGCCACCTGCAGGAAGCGCACCTCGTCGGGATCCAGCTGGCCGGACTGGAAGAGCTCCCCGACGGCCCGGATCCGCTGCCGCAGCCCCTTGGTGTAGTCCAGCCGGTCGACGCCCAGCAGGATGGTCTTCGGGTTGCCAAGGTCCTCGCGCAGCTGCTGGGCCTCGGCCACCACGTCAGGATCCTCGGCCAGCGCCTTGAACCCGTCGGCGTCGATCGAGATGGGGTAGGCCTTGGCCAGCACCGTGCGCCCGTCGGGCATGGAGATGGTCTCCCGGCTCACCTGCACCCCGGACAGGCGCTTGGCCAACCGGACGAAGTTGGCGGCCCCGCCGGGCAGCTGGAAGCCAATCAGGTCGGCGCCCAGGAGGCCCTCCACCAGCTCCTTGCGCCAGGGCAGCTGCTGGAAGAGTTCCTTGGGCGGGAAGGGGATGTGCAGGAAGAAGCCGATCCGCAGGTCCGGGCGCAGCTCGCGCAGCATGGTGGGCACCAGGTGCAGCTGATAGTCCTGCACCCACACGGTGGCGCCCTGGGCGGCCACGTCGGCGGCGGCCTGCGCGAAGCGCCGGTTGACCTCGCGGTAGCAGTCCCACCATTCGCGGTGGAATTCCGGTGGGGCGACCACGTCATGGTAGAGCGGCCACAGCGTGGCATTGCTGAAGCCCTCGTAGAAGTCCTCGACGTCGTGCGTGCTCAGTGGCACCGGGACAATCTGGTAGCCCTCATGGGTGAAGCCGTCGATGGTCTCGTCCGGGGCACCGTGCCACCCGATCCAGGCGCCGCCCTTGCGCTTCATCACCGGCTCCAGGGCGGTGACCAGTCCCCCGGGGGAGGTCCGCCAGATGGGTTCCCCATCGGGCCCGGTCTTGCGGTCAACGGGCAGGCGGTTGGCGACGACGACGAAGTCTGCGGTGTTCATCTGTTCCCTCACATCCCTGAGATGGTTCGCTTCGACCCTATCCCTCCACCAATTCAACGGCCCCCACCCTTTGGGTGGAATTGGCCGGGTTCGTGGCAGGCTGGAGCCATGAGTTCGATGTCGCACCATGTATCCGGCAACCTGATCCAGCCCGACGACTTTCCGGCCCCCGGCGAGTGGTTCCCGGTCACCCCGGACGGCGAACAGGCCATCGCGGCGATCGTCGCGGACCCCGGCAACACGCTGCTGGCCAGTGACTTCGACGGCACCCTGTCCGGAATCGTGCCCCGGCCCGAGGATGCCGTGATCAATCCCGACGCCCGGGAGGCCTTCGCCACCCTGGGCGGACGGCTGGGGCAGATCGCCATCGTCACCGGCCGTCCGGTGGCGGCCGCCCGGGAACTGGGCCGGCTGGACGAGCACGACGGGTTCTCCCGGCTGGTGCTGCTGGGCCAGTACTCCCAGGAGCAGTGGGACGCCGCCAGCGGCGAGCTGACCATGCCGCCGGTGCCGGAGGGCGTCGCCCTGGCCCGGGAGGAACTGGGTGAGCTGCTGGCCGCCCCCGACGCGCCGGTGGACCTGTCCGGCGTGGTGCTGGAGGACAAGGGCCGGGCCATCGGGGTGCACACCCGTCGGGCCAGCGATCCGTCCGGCGCCCTGGCCTGGCTGGAGCAGCCCGTCGCCAAGATCGCCGAGAAGCACGGCCTGGTGGTGGAACCCGGGCGCAATGTGATTGAGCTGCGTTCCTCCAGCACCACCAAGGGCGACGGGATCGACGCCCTGGTCACCCGCTTCCACCCGGCGGTGCTGGTGATGATGGGCGATGACCTGGGTGACCTGGCGGCCTTCGCCCGGATCAAGCAGCTGCGCGAGCAGGGCGTCACTGGGGTGTGCGTGGTGGCTGCCTCGGTGGAGCAGCCCACCGTGGCGGAGCAGGCCGACGTGTTGTGCGGCGGCCCGGAAGGGATCGCGGCCTGGATGCAGGAGCTGATCCGGGCACTGGACAAGGCCTCCTGAGCGTCCCGGCTTGGCTAGTCTCGGCCCGACGGGGAGGCAGAGGCCGCCCGGGATCGGACGAGGAGGTCACGATGGAGGCGCAGCTCGGCACCGGGGAACAGGTCCCCAGCACGGTTCCCACCCACTGGTACAACCTGGCCGCGGACTTCCCGGAGCCGATGGCCCCGGCGCTGAACCCGGCCACCCGGGAGCCGCTTGCCCCGCAGGACCTGGCCCCGCTGTTCCCGATGGCCCTGATCCAGCAGGAAGCGGCCACCGAGCGGTGGATCGAGATTCCGCAGCCCGTGCGGGAGGTCTATGCCAAGTGGCGCCCCTCGCCGCTGATCCGCGCCACCCGGTTGGAGGCTGCCCTGGGGACCGGGGCCCGGATCTACTACAAGTACGAGGGCGTCAGCCCCGCCGGCTCCCACAAGCCCAACACCGCCATTCCCCAGGCCTGGTACAACAAGCAGGAGGGCATCACCAAGCTCACCACCGAGACCGGCGCCGGCCAGTGGGGCGCCTCGCTGAGCCTGGCCTGCGCGCTGTTCGACATGACCTGCGAGGTCTGGCAGGTGCGTTCCTCCTATGACTCCAAGCCCTATCGGCGGGCCCAGATGGAGGTCTATGGCAGTGTCTGCCACCCGTCGCCCAGCGAGCTGACCGAGGCCGGCCGCACAATGCTGGCCGACCACCCGGACACCACCGGCAGCCTGGGGATGGCGATCAGCGAGGCGGTCGAGGTGGCGGCGCAGCACGACGACGTGCACTACGCGCTGGGCAGCGTGCTGAACCACGTGATGCTGCACCAGACGGTGATCGGGATCGAGGCGCTGGAGCAGCTCACGCAGGCGGGGGAGAAGCAGGCCGACGTGGTCTTCGCCTGTGCCGGTGGCGGCTCCAACCTGGCCGGGCTGACTTTCCCGCTGATCGGGCAGAACCTGCGCGAGGGCACCACCACCCGCTTCGTGGCCTGTGAGCCGGCCGCCTGCCCGTCGCTCACCCAGGGCGAGTTCCGCTATGACTACGGCGACGTGGCCGGGCTGACCCCGATGCTGAAGATGCACACCCTGGGCTCGGACTTCGTGCCGCCCGCCATCCACTCCGGCGGCCTGCGCTACCACGGCATGTCCCCGATGGTCTCGCACGCGGTCAACCTGGGCCTGATGGCGGCCACCGCCGTGGAGCAGGACGACGCCTTTGCCGCCGGCCTGCAGTTTGCCCGCACCGAGGGGATCATCCCGGCGCCGGAGTCCACCCACGCCGTCGCGGAGGCCATCAAGTACGCCCGGACCGCGGCCGACGGCGAGGTGATCCTGTTCGGCCTGTCCGGCAACGGGGTGCTGGACCTGGTGGCCTACGAGGACTACGTCTGAGTTGCCGGGGCCTCCACTGCTGACCACCGAGTCCGGGAGCTGCTCCCGAGGCGATAGGCTGCCTCTTCATGCGGCGTTAGCTCAGCCGGTCAGAGCAGGGGACTCATAATCCCTGGGTCGTGGGTTCGAGCCCCACACGCCGCACCACAGACACGCCACGAGGCGGCAGTTTCGCGCGCCAGGACAGCAGGGCGCGCGATCCCGACACTGGGCGCGCGAAGCTTCAGCCACCAGGCGCAGGGTTGGTGAGCCATCGCATCGTGGCGCGCGAAACTGACACCCCGCATGCCCCGAATGTCTGATGGGATGGAGCCATGGGTGACGAACTCTATGAGAACGAGACCGAACAGACCATGACCCGGGAGGAGGCGGCCGCCCGGCTACGCGAGATTGCCGACGACCTGTCCCGGCACAACCAGTTGCGGGTGAGCCACGGGGACCGGGAGGTGGTGGTGCCGGTGCCCAAGCGGGTGACGCTGGAGGTGGAGCTGGAGGCCGGCGAGGAGTCCGAGCTGGAGATCACCATCAGCTGGTGACGCCCATCGGCTGGTGACCCTCAGTCTCCGGCGAGCAGGGCCTCCAGGGTGCGGCCGACGCCGGAGTCGTCGTGCCCGCCAGCCGTCGGGAAACCGGCGGCGCGCAGCAGCGGATGGGCGTCGGCCATCGCATAGCCGTGGCCGACGGCGTGCAGCATCGCCAGGTCATTGGGCATGTCCCCGAAGGCCACCGCGTCGGCCAGGTCGACGCCCAGTTCGTCGGCCAACCGGGTCAGCGTCGCGGCCTTGGTGACCCCCAGCGCGGAGACCTCCAACAGGGCCGTCGGCCCGGCGATGGACCAGGTACAGGTGAGCTGCCCGTCGCAGACCGGCAACAGCAGCTCGGCCAGCGCGTCGCAGTCCCGGTCCTGGGAGGTGACCAGCAGCTTCACGAAGGGGCGCTGGGCCAGCGCGTCCAGCGGGCCGATCACGTCGGCCTCCACCAGGTCACCGCGCAGGGGTGAACCCGGCTCGCGGCCCCAGCCGATCCCGTACTCGACGGCGAAGTGGATCTCCGGCGCCAGCTCCCGCATCCGGTGGGCCACGTCCAGACAGGTCTGGGTGGGCACCGGATCGGATTCCAGGATCCGTTCGGCGGCCAGGTCATAGACCACGGCGCCATTGCTGGCGATCACGAACGGGCGGGTGTCGCGCACCGGCTCCAGGCACTGCAACCAGCGGGCCGGACGCCCGGTGGCCACCGCGAAGGGAATCCCCAGCTCGGCCAGCCGGTGCACCGCCGCGGCATTGCGTGCGCTCACCTGCTTGTCGGTGCCCAGGAAGGTGCCGTCCAGGTCCGAGGCCACCAGCGAGGGCCGCATCACAACCTCCGGTTCGGCGTCGGCGTGCCGGCCTCACCGGACGCGCTGCCCGAGGGATTGGCCGACTCCATCGAGGGAGAATCGCTCGGCTTGGTGGGCTCGCCGCTGTCGCTCGGGCTGGGTGAGCCGGACGAGGGCGACGGGGAACCCGACGAGGGCGACGGGGAACCCGACGAGGGCGAGGGCGATCCCGACGACGGCGACGGGGAACCGGACGACGGGGACGGCGACGCCGAGGACGGCGGCGGGGTCCCCGAGGAGGGCGGCGGGCTCTGCGAGGAGCTCGGCGGCGGAGTGGTCGGGATCGGCGGCGGCGGGGGAGCCGGCGGCTTGTTCTGGAAGAGCAGCACCGCAATCAGCAGCGCCAGCGCCGAGAGCAGGATCATCAACAGCCAGCTGACCAGCAGGGACATCCAACCCGCCCGGTCGGTGCGGCCCGGCCAGGGCAGCGGCCAGGCCCGCCAGGTGCCCGGCTGGGAATCGTCGATCCAGTGCAGCCGGTAGTCCGGCCCGGCCGGGTCACCGAGGTGTCGGGTGGTGGACAGGTCGACGCTGCGCAGCAGCCGCTCGACCTCCGCCACCGCGGCATCGCTGCCGTCATAGGCCAGCGCCACCCACGGGGCCAGCGGCTGGTCGCCCGGGTCGGTCGGATGGTCGGAATCGGGGATGAAGCGGTGACCCAGCCGGCCCTCGTCCTGGCCCCGTCCGCCGCGGGCCACCACCGTGTCGATGTGCAGCTTGTTCACCTCGCCCGCCAGCCGCTCCCGGCTGGCGTCGTCCTCGGCGGCGCCGTGCGCCAGCATCAGGAGCATCACCTGGCGGTGCACCCCCTTGGCATCCACCCCGTGGGCGAGGTACCCGACGCCGGGTGGACCGGCCACCAGCCGGGCATCCAGCCAGAAGGGGCCCACCTTGGGCGGATCCGACGGCAGCAGGGGCGCGGCGAAGGGCCCCGGTGCGCCCGCCACCGGCGGTGCGGACGGGGGCTGCTGCTGGTCTGGGCCGGGCCGCTGCTCGGGGCCGGGCTGGGGCAGGTCGTCGGACATCGGGTCCATCTCACCACATCCGGCCAAGTCACGGCGCGCCTGCGCTTCTGGACGCAAGGTATCGTGGCCGGTACGTGCCCGAAGCCGCACCCATCCAGGAGACATCGCGTGAGCAGCACCCCCGACGCCGCCCCCGGCGGCCCGACCAACCAGCCCACCCCGGGCGGCATGACCAACAAGCAGGCCGCCGAGCTGCTGGGCGAGGCCATCGCCCAGGTGCAGCGGGTGATCGTCGGTCAGGAACACATGGTGGAGCAGCTGATGGTGGGGCTGCTGGCCAAGGGCCACATCCTGCTGGAGGGCGTGCCCGGCGTCGCCAAGACCCTGGCGGTGCGCAGCTTCGCCACCGTCGTCGGCGGCGAGTTCGCCCGCGTCCAGTTCACCCCGGACCTGGTGCCCTCCGACATCGTCGGCACCCGGATCTACTCCGCCTCCAAGGAGTCCTTCGACATCGAGCTGGGGCCGGTCTTCGTGAACTTCGTGCTGGCCGACGAGATCAACCGCGCCCCCGCCAAGGTCCAGTCCGCGATGTTGGAGCTGATGGCGGAGAAGCAGGTCTCCATCGCCGGCCACACCTACCCGGCGAAGAAGCCCTTCATCGTGATCGCCACCCAGAACCCCGTCGAGTCGGAGGGTGTCTACCCGCTGCCCGAGGCCCAGCGCGACCGCTTCCTGCTGAAGGTGGACGTGCCCTACCCGCGCGGCAATGAGGAGTTCGAGATCCTGCGGCGGATGTCGGTCACCCCGCCCGAGCCCACCAATGTGCTGAACCCGGACACGGTGCTGCAGCTGCAGGACATGGCCAGCAATGTCTTCGTGCACAACCTCGTCGCCGAATACATCGTGCGCCTGGTGCTGGCCACCCGCACGCCGGCGGACTTCGGCATGCCCGACCTGACCAGCGTGATCCAGATCGGTTGCTCCCCGCGCGCCACGCTCGGCCTGGTGGCCGCCGCCCGCGCGCTGGCGCTGATCCACGGCCGGGACTACGTTCTTCCCACCGACGTGCAGGCCGTCGCCCCCGACGTGATGGCCCACCGCCTGGTGCTCGGCTTCGACGCCGTCGCGGACAACATCGCGCCCGGCCAGGTGGTGGAGCGGATCCTGGCCATGGTGCCGCCGCCCACCCCGGTGTGGAATGAGCAGACCCGCAAGCAGCAGCACCAGCAGCACTCGGTGCGCCCGGAGCTCCCGCCCGAGGCTGCCTCCCAGGCCAGCGCCTCGCGGCCCGGCGCGCCCCATGCGCCCCAGACGCCCCAGACGCCCGCCAACCCGTTCAACCCGCAGAACTGATCCATGACCTCTGTTCCGCACTTCGCGCCGCCCCCGCAGTCCCGGGGGGAACTCGACGTCGGGGCCGCCCGCAGCGTGCTGGCGGCGCCGACGGGTGCCACCCTGCCGCTGAGCAAGCTGGCCCCCGAGGCGGCGCTTCGTCGGCTGGAACTGACCATCGTGCGACGGCTGGAGGGTTTCCTGCACGGTGACCACCTGGGCCTGTTGCCCGGGCCCGGTTCCGACGTGAACGACGCCCGGGTCTACCAGCCCGGTCAGGACGACGTGCGCGCCATGGACTGGGCGGTGACTGCCCGCACCACCGTGCCGCACGTCCGCGACACCATGGCTGACCGGGAACTGGAGGTGTGGTCCCTGCTGGATGTCACGCCGTCGATGAACTGGGGCACCGAGGGGGTCACCAAGCGTGACCTGGGGATCGCGGCGATCGCCACCATCGGTTTCCTCAGCCAGCGGATGGGCGACCGTTTCGGCGGGATGATCATGCGCCAGGACAGCCTGAAGCGGCTGCCGCCCAGCTCCGGCCGCACCGCGCTGTACGGGCTGCTGCGCATGATGTTGGACGAGCCGATCGTGCCCGACCACGCGCCGGGCTCCATGACCCTGGCGAAGGGGATCGAGCAGCTGGCCCGCGCGCAGCGCCGCCGCGGCATGCGCGTGGTGGTCAGCGACTTCCTCACCCCCGGCGACGCCGAACTGGACCCCAATGTGGAGCCCGAGTGGGAGCGCGCGCTGCGGCGGCTGGCCGTGCGCAACCAGGTGCTGTGCATCGAGGTGGTGGACAGCCACGAGATCGACTTCCCCGACGTGGGGGAGATGCTGATCAAGGACCCGGAGACCGACTTCGCCCGCTACGTGAACACCTCCGACCCGGCGGCGCGAGAACGGATGAATGCCGCCTCAGCCGCGCAACGGGAGCGGATCAAGATCGCCATGCGCCGGGCTGGCGTCGGGCACATCCAGCTGCGCACGGACCGGGACTGGGTGGAGGACATCGCCCGCTTCGTGCTGGCCTACCGGCGCACCGCGTCGATGCTGCACCAGCCACCGCAGGGGGTGAGCAAGTGAGCCCCACCGTGCTGATCCTGCTGCTCAGCTGGCCGGAGTTCAAGAACCCGGGCCGGCTGTGGAGCCTGGCGATCCTGCCGCTGCTGGTGATCGCCTATCTGCTGGCGCTGCGGCTCAAGGGCCGCACCGGTATCCGCTACACCAACACCGGCGTGTTGGGCGCGATCCTGCCCAAGCAGTCCCAGTGGCGACGCCACCTGGCCGTCGCGATGAGCCTGTGCTCGCTTGTTGCGCTGAGCCTGGCCTGGGCGCGTCCGATGGGTCTGGAGCGGGTGCCGCGGGAGCGGGCCACCGTCGTGGTGGTGATCGATGCGTCACAGTCGATGATGGCCACCGACGTGAAGCCCAACCGGCTGGATGCGGCCAAGAAGGAGGCCAAGGCCTTCATCACCACGCTGCCCGACGGCTTCAACGTCTCCGTGGTGGCGCTGAGCGGCAGCCCGTCGGTGCGGATGCCGCCCAGCGTGGACCGCTCCGCCACCGAACGGGCCATCGACGGCATCCAGCTGCAGGACGGCACCGCCATCGGCGATTCCCTCACCACCAGCCTGAACGCCATCAAGCAGGCCCCGCCCGGCCCGGACAAGAAGCCCGCGCCCGGGCTGGTGGTGCTGCTGTCCGACGGCACCAACACCACTGGCGGGGACGTGGCCGGGGCCGCCGCCCAGGCCCGCTCCGCCAAGGTGCCGGTGCACACCATCGCCTACGGCACTGCCACCGGCTATGTGGACCTGGACGGCAAGCGGGAGCGGGTCCCCCCGGACCCCACCCTGCTGAGGCAGATCTCCAGCGCCACCGGCGGCAAGTCCTGGAGCGCCGGCAGCGCCGATGACCTGAAGGACGTCTACAAGGACGTGAAGAGCCAGGTGGGCTATGAGGAGGTGCGCAAGGAGCGCACCGCCCAGTACGCCCTCTACGCCCTGGCCTTCGCGACGATCGCCGCGCTGGGCGCGGTCTCGATGGCTGCGAGGTGGCCGTGATGCACGACGTGCTCCTGATGACCCAGTTCATGCGCCCGCACCGGCTGTGGTTCCTGCTGTTGGTGCCGGCCATCGCCCTGCTATACCTGCTGCTGAACGGGCGCTTTCGGCCCAGCCCGGCGCGTCGTCACAGCCGGCTTGACCTGGTGATCCCCAAGGACGCCGCGTGGAAGCGGCACGGGGCAGTGGCGCTGGCGCTGGCCTCCCTGGCGGCGCTCGTCGTGGCCTGGGCCATGCCGAAGGCCTACACCAACGTCCCCCGGGACCGGGCCACCATCATCATCACCATCGACGTCTCGCGGTCCATGGTGGCCACCGACGTCGAGCCCAACCGGCTGGCCGCCGCCCAGAGCGCTGCCCAGGCCTTCACCCGCCAGCTGCCGGAACGCTTCAACGTGGCGCTGGTCACCTTTGCCGCCACCACCCAGATGGTGGTGCCGCCCACCACGGATCGGGGCGCGGTGGACCGGGCCATCCAGAACCTGGAGGTGGCCCCGTCGACGGCCATCGGCGACGGGATCTACGCCTCCCTGGACGCCCTGAAGCTGGTGCCACCGGATCCGCAGCACCCCAAGGAGGTGGCCCCGGCCGCCATCGTGCTGCTCTCCGACGGTGCCACCAACATCGGCCGCTCGTCGCTGACCGCGGCCGAGCAGTCCAAGAAGCAGAATGTGCCGGTCTACACCATCGCCTACGGCACCGCCACGGGCTACGTGATGGAGGGCGGCCAGCGCCAGCCGGTGCCGGTCAACCATGCCGAGCTGGCGGCCGTCGCCCGCGCGTCGGGCGGCAAGAAGTTCTCCGCGGCCAGCAAGGACGAGCTGGAGGCGGTCTACAAGACCATCGCCCAGAGCGTCGGTTATGAGAAGGTCTACACCGAGGTCACCGACAGGTATGCCGGGCTGGCGCTGTTGTTCGCGGTGCTCTCCGCCCTGGGGGTCATCTCGCTGGGCGCCCGGTGGCCGTGACCCCGACGGGTTTGCAGGATCGGCAACTGGTTAGGGTCGAAGCATGGGAATGATCGCCGAGAACATCGCCGCCGTCGAGTCCCGGATCGCCCAGGCCTGTTCCGCCTCCGGCCGCGACGTCTCGTCGGTGCGGCTGCTGCCGGTCAGCAAGACCCATCCGATGCCGCTGATCCGCCAGGCCGCGGCCTGCGGCTACCCGCTGTTCGGGGAGAACAAGGTGCAGGAGCTGGTGGCCAAGGCCGCCCAGCTGGAGCCGGCCGATGACTTCGGCTTCTCCGTGATCGGACACCTGCAGACCAACAAGGCCAAGCTGGTGGCCGAGCTGGCCGACGAGTTCCAGGCGCTGGACTCGCTGAGGCTGGCGCGGGAGCTGGACAAGCGGCTGGCCGCGGTGAACCGACGGCTGCCGGTACTGCTGCAGGTGAACACCTCCCGCGAGCCGCAGAAGAATGGGGTGCTGCCCGAGCAGGTGCCCGAGCTGGCCCGCGCCCTGGAGCAGTGCCCCCGGCTGGAGCTGCGCGGCCTGATGACCGTCGCGGTGAACGGGGCGCCGGACCAGGTCACCGCCTGCTTCGACGAGCTGGTCCGGCTGCAGGACCGGCTGCGTTCCGACGAGGTGCTGGGCTCCGACTGGGCCGAACTCAGCATGGGCATGTCCCAGGACCTGGACCTGGCCATCAAGCACGGCTCCACCTGCGTGCGGGTGGGCACCGCCATCTTCGGCGCCCGGGATTATGCGGTCAGCTGACAAGCCCTCGACAGGCTCGGGCGCCGTGGTCGGGTGAGGACCTCAGAGGTTCTCGATCTCCAACCTCGGCACCTCGTCGGCCGGGGTGAAGCCGAAGAGCTGGCTGAAGAAGCTGAGCTGGGCCTGGACCACCGCGCGTCGGGTGGCCTGCTTGCGGAAGCCATGCCCCTCACCCTCGAACATGATCAGCGCCACCGGCAGCTGCTTGTCCCGGACCGCATCCGCCATCGCCTCGGCCTGGTTGGGCGGCACCACCTTGTCCTCCAGACCCTGCAGGATCAGCATCGGGCTGGAGAGCCGGTCGACGTGGTGGATGGGGGAGCGCTCCAGATAGAGCTCCCGGGCCTCCGGGTAGGGGCCGACGATCCGGAAGGGGTAGCGGGACTCGAACTTGTGGGTGTCGGTCACCAGGGTCTCCAGGTCACCGATGCCATAGCGGCTGACCCCGGCCGCGAACACGTCGGAGCTGACCAGGGCCTGCAGGGTGGTGTAGCCGCCGGCCGATCCGCCCTGGATGATCACCCGCTTCGGGTCGGCCAGGCCACGCGCCACCACGGCCCGCACCGCGTCGACGCAGTCGTCGACGTCGGCCACGCCCCAGTTGCCGTACAGCCGGTTGCGGTAGTCCCGGCCGAAGCCGGCCGAGCCGGAGTAGTTCACGTCCAGCACGGCGAAACCGCGGGAGGTCCAGAACTGGAAGTCGGTGCGGTAGTTGCCGGGCGCCATCGCCGTCGGGCCGCCGTGGGTGTTGACGATCACCGGGGGCAGTTCGCCGTCCATCGGCCGGTGTCCCGGGTTGGTGGGCGGGTAGTACCAGGTGTGGGCGCGGCCGTGCTTCCCGTCGAACCAGAGGGGCTGTGGCACCGAGACCCAGGCCGGGTCCGGCGCCCGGTCCGCGGCGGGCTTGACGGTCTCCAGGGCTCCGGAGGCGACATCGATCCGCACCACCTCCGACTCCCGTTCGGCATGCCGGACGACGGCGAAGGCCCCCGCTGGCCCGGCGGCGATGGCGTCCACGTCGGCCAGCCGTTCCCCCAATTCCCGGTAGTCGCCGGTGCGGGCATCCAGCACGCCCAGCTGGGCCGCGCCATCGACGTAGGCGCGCAGCAGCAGGGTGTGGCCGTCCAGCAGGGCGTACTCGTCGCTGCCCAGCACCCACACCGGGCGGCAGAAGTCGGTCTCGCGGATCAGCAACTGGCGGATGCTGTCGCCATTCCAGGCCCACGGATTCCAGAAGCCGCTCTGGTCGCTGAGGAAGTACAGGCAGCCGTCGCCGCACCAGACCGGGTGGACGGCGCTGACGGCGTCGTCGCCGGCCACCTGCTGGGCCTCCATCACCGCGTCGCCCTGCAACTGGCCCACCATCAGCCGGGAGCCGTCCCACGGCATGTTGGGGTGGTCCCATTCCACCCAGGCCAGCCGGTCGTCGGCGCCGAGCGCGGGATGGACGTAGAAGTTGGCGCCGCGCACCAGCACGGTGCCGAAGTCCTCATTGCCGGAGTCCAGGTCCAGCGCGACGATGGTGGTCTCCGGCTCACCCTCGGTGTCCAGGGTCTCCTCCCGGTGGTCCTCCCGCACGGCAATCACCCGTCGCAGCTGGGGAGCCACCCGCAGGTCCCCGAAGCAGACCCGGGGGTCGGCCGGGGTGATCGCCCGGTCAGTGCCATGCTCGACGACGTGCACCGCGCGGTCCGCGTCATTGGTCCAGGCGACGATTCCGTCCCGCGCCTGCCAGGTGCCGCCGCCGTACTCCTGCACCCGGCCACGCACATTGCCCGGTGCGGGGGTGATCTCGGTGCGCTCGGCCTCGCCATCCTCGGCCGCGCGGTGGCGGACCAGGGTGCTGCGGCCGTCCTCCTCGGGCCGCGACTCCAGCCAGTAGACGTCCTGCCCGTCGACGCCGACCGCCGAGAGCCCCAACCCGGAGGCCAGCATTGCCTCGATCGTGACGGGGGAGGGCCAGCTGCCGCAGGGTGCATTCGTCGTCGAAGTCATGGGTCGAGCCTAGCCAACCCGGGCGCAGCACTTGGCTTGCGGGAGCCGGTGGGGCAGAATCGGGGCAGGCATTCACCACCCGCCAGTTTCCGAGTCTGCAGGGGAAGGCACGACTGGGGCCTTGGCAGGAGGACTGTGATGCTCGGCAACACCCGTGGGCTGCTCTTCGTCCACTCGACGCCGTCGGCGCTGTGCCCGCACATTGAATGGGCCGTCGAGGGCGTTCTTGGCGCGCCCGCGCACTTCGACTGGACCCGCCAGCCCGCCCAGCCCGGCACGCTGCGGGCCGAGCTCGCCTGGGGCGGCCCCGCCGGCACCGGAGCCCGGTTGGCCAGCGCCTTCCTGGCCTGGCAGCGGATCCGCTTCGAGGTCACCGAGGATGCCGGCCCGACGGGTGAGGGCAGCCGGTGGAGCTACACCCCGTCGCTGGGGATCTTCCACGCCGCCACCACCGTCAGCGGTGACATCACCGTGCCGGAGGAGCGGATCAAGCTGGCCATCGCCGAGGACGCCACCGGCGCCAAGCCGTTGCGCATTGCGCTCGACGACCTGCTGGGCACCCCGTGGGACGACGAGCTGGAGGTCTTCCGGCATGCCAGCGAGGACGCCCCGGTCCGCTGGTTGCACCGCGCCGGTTGAGGCCCGTCGACAGGCTCGGGGATCGGGGTTGGGTTCCTGCCCGACGTCACCACGATGGCCGCGCTGGTCGAGGCCCGAGTCAGCTGTCGCTCAGTGGCTCGGCTTCCCAGAGCCAGGTGTAGAAGGCCAATCGCTCCTCGTCGACGGGTAGTCCGTAGCCGGAGAGGAAGGCCTCGGCCCAGCCCTCGCCGAAGTTCCAGCCCAGGCTGAGGATGGCTGGTGCCAGATCGGCATGCCGGTCAGCGACTCCCAATTGCCCCAGATCCACGTAGCCGCAGCATTCCCCGGCCTCGTCCAGCAGGAAGTTCGGGTTGCAGGCGTCGCCGTGGCAGACCACCCGGTCTGCCGCGGGGATCTGCACCAGTCGTCGATCCCCGAGGGCAGCGAGCCGCTGCGCCACCGACCAGTTGAAGGGGCATTCGGTCACCGGAAGAGCATCGTGGAAACGGCGCAGCGCCCGCCCCAGCGCCGGCACCACCACCTCGGGACGGGCCACATTGCGCGGGCTGACCGCCGTTTCGCCCGGCAGGGCGGCAGTGGCCAGCAGCGACTCCTCGTCGGTGCTGGTGTAGGCAAGGACGGTCGGCACCGGCAGCCAGCGCTTCGCCCACTCCAGCCGAGCGGCCTCGGCCACCACGTCGAAGTCCGGGTGGGTGGGGCCGTGCTTCACGAACTCGCGGTCTGCCCCCTCGCCGATCTCCCAGGTGATACCGCCGATCCCGTTCACCCACACGGCGTGGGCCGGACCGTTCCAGGAGCGCACTAGCACGTCGTCGGGAATCCGATCCGGCTGGGTCTGCGGAATGCTCATTCCACCAACCTGCCACAGTCACTGTCGGTCAGCGCTCGGAACACCCCTCGACATGCTCGGGGATCGTGGTGACGTGGGCGCGGAGGTAACCACGATGGCCGAGCCTGTCGAGGCCGTCCCCTGGCTGAACGCACCCAGGCCGCGCCCGGAGAGTCTCCGGACGCGGCCTGGGCAGGGGTGGGTAGAGGCCCTCAGCGGCTCTGGTTCTGGTTGGTCACCGCGATGGCGACATTGTGGCCGCCGAAGCCGAAGGAATTGTTCAGGGCGGCCAGGTCACCGTCGGGCAGCTCGCGGGTGCTGGTGGCGATCTCCACCGGCAGGCCCGGCTCCAGGTTCTCGATGTTGATGGTGCCCGGGACGGTGCGGGTGTTGAGCGCCATCACCGTCGCGAAGGTCTCGATGGCGCCGGCGCCACCCAACAGGTGCCCGGTCATCGACTTGGTGGAGGTCACGATCACGTCGTCGGCGGCCTCGCCCAGGGCGGTGCGGATGGAATTGGCCTCGGTGACGTCACCCTTGGGGGTGGACGTGCCGTGGGCATTGACGTGCTTGATGTCGCTGGGCTGCAGGCCGGACTCCTTGAGCGCGCGGACCATGGCGGCGGCCTGGCCGCGGCCGTCGGGGTCGGGCTCCACGATGTCGTGGTTGTCGGCGCTGATGCCGGCACCGGCCAGGGTGCCGTAGATCGTGGCGCCACGGGCCTGGGCGTGCTCCAGCCTCTCCAGCACCATGCAGACCGAACCCTCGCCCATCACGAAACCATTGCGGCCGGTGTCCCACGGGCGGGAAGCAGTCTCCGGGGAGTCATTGCGCCGGCTCAACGCCTGCATCTGCGCGAAGGCGTTGATCGGCAGCGGGTGGATCACGGCCTCGGTGCCGCCGGCCAGCACCACGTCGGCGCGGCCCAGGCGGATCATGTCGATGGCCAGGCTGATCGCCTCATTGGAGGAAGCGCAGGCGCTGACCGGGGTGTGGATACCCGCGCGGGCATTCACGTTCAGGCCCAGGTTGGCCGCCGGGGCATTGCTGATCAGCATCGGGATGGTGAACGGGCTGACCCGACGCAGCCCCTTCTCCTTCTGGATGTCCCACTGGTCCAGCAGGGAGTTCAGGCCGCCGATTCCGGAGGCGACGCTGACGCCGATCCGGTCCTCGTCCAGGCCCTCGTTCTTGCCCCCGAAGACGAAGCCGGCATCCTCCCAGGCCTCCCGGCCGCTGACCAGCGCCATCTGGGTGGAGCGGTCCAGGCGACGGGCCTGCACCCGGTCCAGGTGGCTGGCCGGGTCACCGGCGGCCTCGGCGGCAAAGGTGACGGGCAGCTCGGCCGCCCAGGGCTGGGTGAGGGTGTGGGCTCCGCTGACCCCGTCGAGCATCGCCTGCCAGGTGGCGGGGGCGGTCTCGCCGAGCGGGGTGTAGGCGCCGAAACCGGTGACGACAACGGTGGTCATGGGATTCTCCAAGGATTGTGCTGGTGACAGGGTGAGGGTGGACGGGGCGGGCCGGCGGCTGGCCGGCCCGCGCCCTCCACGTCGTGCTCAGACTCAGTTCAGGAACTGGGGCTCAGGCCTGGGCGCGCTCGATGAAGGCCACGGCGTCGCCGACGGTCTTCAGGTTCTTGGCGTCCTCGTCGGGGATGGACACGCCGAACTTCTCCTCGCAGGCGTAGATGATCTCCACCATGCTCAGGGAGTCGACGTCGAGGTCCTCGGTGAAGGACTTGTCGAGCTGGACGTCCTCGACGCCGACGCCGGCGACGTCGTTGACGATCTCGGCAAGGTCGGTGCGGATCTCTTCGGTGCTGGCCATGATGGCCTCCTTTTCTGTGTGGGTGTTGCGGTGCTGTACGACGGTCACCGGGCGGCGGCCGCCGAGATTGTGGGTGGTCCCGGCCGGCAGGTCAGGGCAGGCGGACAACCTGGCCGGCAAAGGTCAGTCCCGCGCCGAAGCCGATCAGCAGCGCGGTCTGGCCGCGGTGGGCCTCGCCGGACTGCAGGACGGCGTCCAGAGCCAGGGGCACGGAGGCCGCCGACGAGTTGCCCATCTGGGCAATGTCGCGCGCAACGACAATGTCCTTCGGCAGCTTGAGGTGGCGCAGCATGGAATCGGTGATCCGGTTGTTGGCCTGGTGCGGGATGAAGACCTCCAGGTCCTCGGCCTGCAGCCCCGCGGCCCGCAGGGTCTCCCGGGTCTTGTCCGCAATGAAGGTGGTGGCCCAGCGGAAGACCTTGGTGCCGTCCATCCGGATGAAGGGGTGTTGCTGGTCGGCCGGCAGGCTGCGCCAGCTGTCGATGGTCAGCACGTCGGCCTGCTGCGGGTCCGAGCCCCACACCGTCGGGCCGATCGCCGGCTCGTCGGAGGGGCCGACCACCACAGCGCCGGCACCGTCGCTGAACAGGAAGGCGGTGCCGCGGTCGGCGTGGTCCAGGGTCTCGCTGAGCTTCTCCACGCCCACCACCAGCACGTGGGTGGCCGATCCGGTGCGGATCAGCGAGTCGGCCAGGGTGAGGCCGTAGCAGAAGCCGGCGCAGGCCGCGGAGATGTCGAAGATGGCGGGGGACGCGCACCCCAGGTCGGCGGCGACATAGGAGGCCAGGGAGGGCATCTGCTGGGAATTGCTCACCGTCGCCAGGATCAGCGCGTCGATCTGGGTGATGTCCAATCCGCTGCGCTCCACCGCCTGCCGGCAGGCGGCGACGGCCATCGAGCGCGGCGTCTCCTCGTCGGTGGCCCAGTGCCGCTGGGCGATCCCAGTGCGCTGCTGGATCCACTCGTCGGAGGAGTCGATCATGGTGCACATCTCGGCGTTGTCCACCACGCGGGAGCCGCGGAAGGCGCCGGTGCTCATCAGGCGGGCGTAGTGCGCGCCGTGGGAGACCTGGATGGTGGCCATCTCAGCTGCCCTGCTCACTGGCCGCGGCGCGGGCATGGGTGTCGACGAAGGCGCGGGCCTCGTCCAGCTGGTCCGGGGTGTTCAGGTTGAACAACTCGACGCCCTTGAGGTTGCGCTTGGCGATCCCGGTCAGCGTGCCGGCCGGGGTCAGCTCCAGCAGCCCGGTCACACCCTGGGCGGCCATGGTCTCCAGGCACAGGTCCCAGCGCACCGGGTTGGCCACCTGGGCCACCAGCCGGTCCAGGTAGTCCCGGCCGGAGGTGACGGCCTGGCCGTCACGGTTGCTGAGCAGGGCGACGGCGGCGTCCTTCGGCTGGAGGCCGGCGGCCACGGCACGCAGCGTCTCGACGGCGGGCTCCATGTGCACGGTGTGGAAGGCACCCGCGACGCTCAACGGGAAGAGCCGGGCCCGGGCCGGCGGGTTCTCGGCGAAGGCCGCCAGCTGCTCGACGGTGCCGGCGGCGACGATCTGGCCGGAGCCGTTGTTGTTGGCCGGGGTGAGCCCGGTGGTCTCGATGGCGGCCAGCACCTCGTCGGCCTTGCCGCCGAGCACGGCGGTCATCGACGTGGGGCGGACCGCAGAGGCCTTCGCCATGGCGCGGCCGCGCTCGCGCACCAGCAGCATGGCATCGCCCTCGGAGAGCACGCGGGCGATGGCTGCGGCCGCCAACTCACCGACGCTGTGCCCGGCCACCAGACCGACGCGGGCTTCCTCGCCCTGATCGCCGAGCAGTTCGGCGGCCGTCGCGATTGCCGAGGCGACCAGCAGGGGCTGCGCGACGGCGGTGTCCTTGATGGTCTCGGCGTCGGCGGTGGTGCCGAGGCCGGCCAGGTCGAGTTCGCTCACCTGGCCCAGATGGGCCAGGCGCTGCGCGAAACTGTCGAGCTCCAGCCAGGGGGCGAGGAATCCGGGGGTCTGGGCGCCTTGTCCCGGCGCGACGATTGCAAGCACGTCTCCACTGTGTCGTGTCCGACGGCCCGGCGCGGCTGGTGACACCACGAAATCACCCCGGGAGGCGTTGTGGGGTTCCGACAATCCCCGCGGGAATCCCCGCGACTGCCGACGCGCGGACTTGTGGAAGATGCTGAATCACACCGCTGAGATGGGCTCAGCGGGCGGTGGCCTGCAGTCGTCCCAACGTGATGGCCAGCCGCAGCACATAGGCGTCGCGGGCGTCGTTGGGGGAGTAGCCGGTGACGTCCTGGATCCGCTTGATCCGGTAACGCACGGTGTTGGCGTGCACGAACAGGTCCCGGGCGGTGGCCTCCACGGAGCAGGCATGGTCCAGGAAGCTGACGCAGGTCTCCAGCAGGTCCCCGCCGGCCGCGCCAAGTGGTTCGAAGACCTCTTTGGCCAGGGCCCGACGGGCGTGGCCGTCGCCCGCCAGCACCCTTTCCGGCAGCAGCTCCGACGACGGCAGGGCACGCGCTCCCTCCGGCCAGGCGTCGGAGGCGCGCAGGCCGCTGACCGCGGCCCGGGCAGAGCGGGGGGCGTCCACCAGGTCATCCACCAGTGGACCGATCACCACGTGCCCCTCACCGAAGAACTCACCCATGGCCTCCACCACGGCGATCGCACTGGCCTCGTCGGTGATCGACTCCCCGCTGGCCACCATCACCAGCCGGTCGCCCTGCACCGCGGTGAGGACGTCGAGCTTCATCTTGATGGCCTGCCGACGAAGGCCCGCGGTGGCGTCGTCGCCCTGCTCGTGCACATGCCCGACGGCCACGAAGACCTTGTTGCCGGAGTGCCAGCCCAGCGTGGAGGCGCGGGAGACCATTGCCTCGTCGGCCTCGGCGCGGATGATGGCATCCACCACCAGGGCCTCCATCCGGGCATCCCAGGCGCCCCGCACCTCCGCGGCCCGGGCGTAGACCTCGGCCGCGGCGAAGGCCACCTCGCGGGAGTAGTGCACGATTGCGGTCTGCAGGATGGCCCGGTCCCCGCGCGGGGCCAGGTGCTGCACCTGCTCCTCGACGACGGTGATGGTGGTGCGCATCAGGTCCACCGTCTGGTGCAGGGTGATGTTGCGGGTCAGGGCGCGCGGGGCGGCGGCGAAGACATTGGCCGGGTCGAAGGCGACGTCGGGATCATCGGCCACCCACTGCACGAAGCCGTCGATGCCGCCCCGGGCCACCACGCTGATCCAGGAGCGGTGTTCCGCGTCCAGCTCCCCGAACCAGGGATGTCGCTCATCCATCGCGGTCAGGGTGGCCGTGGTCATCTTGCCCGTCGTGGCGGCCAGCCGGGTGACCAGCGCCTTGCGTGCCCGGTCCGACGGCACCAGGGCGCGGCCGGTGCCCGGGGCGGGAGCCGCCGGGGCGGCGCTCGGCGCGGACTCCGGGTCTGGGCTGGCTGTGGCCTTGCGAGGTGGCATCGTCGTCCTTTCCGTGCAGGAGAGCCTACTGGCCCGGGACCGCGGGCCGGGGCCGCTAGGGTGGCCCCGTGGCCAGCCCTCCCGTCGATCCCGTGGACCCGACCGTACCCGCCCCCGCCCAGGCGCTGCGCGAGATCGGCTTCTGGCTGGAACGAGAACGAGCCGACAGCTACCGGGTCAAGGCCTACCGCGGCGCGGCCGACGCGCTGGACGCCCTGCCCACGGAGGACCTGGCCGCCCTGCAGGAGGCTGACGCCTGGGCGGACGTGCCGGGCCTGGGCCGCAGCACCGTCGCCGTGATCCGGGAGTCCCTGGCCGGCCGGCTGCCGCAGCGGTTGGCGGAGCTGCGCCGCGCGGGGGCCCGCCCGCTGGCCGACTCCGGCCTGCGCCACCTGGTCCGGGGAGACCTGCACTGCCACACCACCTGGTCCGACGGCGGTTCGCCTTTGGCCGAGATGGCCGTCACCGCCGAGCGGCTGGGGCACGACTATCTGGCGATCACCGACCACTCGCCCCGGCTCAGGGTGGCGCACGGGTTGGACGCCGAGCGGCTGGCCGCCCAGTGGCGGGAGATCGATCGGGTTCAGGCCGCCCTGGCGGAGCGGGGCAGCCGCCTGCGGCTGTTGAAGGGGATCGAGGTGGACATCTTGGACGACGGCTCCTTGGACCAGTCGGAGCAGATGCTGGCGGGGCTGGACGTCGTGGTTGCCTCCGTGCACTCCAAACTGCGCGGGGACCGGGACTTCATGACCCGACGGTTGGTGGCCGCCGTCGCCAACCCACACACCACCGTGCTGGGCCACTGCACCGGCCGGCTGGTGGAGGGGTCCCGGGGCACCCGTCCGCCGTCGGACTTCGACGCGGAGGTGGTCTTCGAGGCCTGCCGCCAGTTCGACGTCGCCGTGGAGATCAATTCCCGGCCCGAGCGGCAGGATCCGCCGGACCCCCTGCTGGCCCTGGCCCGGGACATCGGGTGCCGGTTCAGCATCGACACCGACGCGCATGCGCCCGGCCAGCTGGACTTCCTGGCGCTGGGTTGTGCCCGCGCCGAAGCGGCGGGGATCTCCCCCGAACGGATCATCACCACCTGGCCGGTGGACGAACTACTGGCCTTCGCGGCGCGGTAGGAGAGCCCGTCAATCCTTCTTCGGGGGCACCGGCCCGCCGAACATGATCTCGTCCCAGCTGGGAATGGAGGCCCGCTTCTTGCGGGGGCGCGGCTTGGGCCTGGGCTTGGGGGCCGGCTCGCTCTGCTCCGGGGCCTCCACCAGGGCGTCCTGCTCGGGTTCCGCGGGGGCCTCGACCGGCTCCGCCGCCGGGTCGGCGTCCTCGTCGGCAGGCACGCCTCGGTCCCCGAGCTTGTCGAGGGGCTCTTCCGGGGCCACGGAATCGTCGGGCTCCGCGGGGGCCTCGTCGGCCGGCAGCTGCACCTCGACGGTGTTCTCGTCGGGCTCTGGCTGGGCCACCTCCACCACCACGGGGGCGGCGGGGACCGCCACCGGGGCCTGGTCGGGCAGCGCGATCAAGGCCGAGTGCTCGGCCTGCTCATCCTCCGCCTCTCCCGGTTCCGAGGCCTCGACGGGCTCGGTCGCCATGCTGGCAGAGGCCTCGACAGGCTCGGCCTCCGTGGTCGCTTCGTCGCCGACAGGCTCGGCTGCCGTCGCTTCCTCGGGCCGGTCGGCATTCCCGAGCACGTCCAGGGATTCCTCAGGGGCTTCGGGCTCGTCGGTGGGCTCGGCCGCCGGGGTCACGTCCTTGGTCAGGTCCTCGGTGGGCTCGGGAATCACCGGATTGGCCAGCCCGGCGTAGATGTTGACCGAGTCCTCGGCGAAGGAGCTCAGCATCTCGTAGAGCACGTCCATCTCGCTGCTGTTCTGGGGCACCAGGTCATAGACGCCATCCACCTCCTCCAGCTCGGCCGGGGAGTAGTCCTGCGGCTCCTCGTCGTCGTCCTCGACGGGCTCAGGCATCGCGACCGGCTCGGCCGGTGTGGGTTGGCCCTGCTCGGGGGTGGGCTCGGTGACGGTGGATGCAGGCTCGGTGACGGTGGGGGCGGTGACCGCCGCCTCGCCCTGCGCGGCGCGGAGCACCGCGAGCTCGTCCTGCAGGTCGATGGTCGGCTCGGCGTCGGCCGGATCCATCCGGACACTGGGGGCGGTGACGGGCCGCGGCGCGGGGGCCGCGGTGACCTCGCCGATCAGCTCGCGCGCGGCGTCATTCGCGGCGACGCTGAACCGGGCGCGCTGGTCAAAGATGAACCGGGCCTCTCGGCCCTGGCCGTCGGCCTGCCACCGGCCCACCACGGTCCACTTGCGGTCCTCATTGCGCCAGGCGTCCCACTCCACGTCGTCGACGTCGGTGTGGGCGGCGGCCAGCTTCTCCGCCACGACGGCCCGCATGGCGCGCACCGATCCGGTCTCACCCCGGCGGCGCACCGGGCACTGCAATGCGCTGCCGGCGACGTGTTCCCGTTCGGCCAGGACCGGCGCGGCGAAGGCCTCCACCCGCTCGGCGGGCATGCCGCTCTCCCGCACCACGTCCTCCAGCGACGCTCCCGACCGGATCCGGGTCTGGATGTCACGAGGGGTGAGGGCGCTTGTCATGTCTTCTCCAGGGGCTGATGGCAACTATGCTGCACTCTTCAATCTACCGTGCCGCAAGGCTTGATGCCGCACCCCTTGGCAGCTGCGAGCCCACTTGGGCCAATGGATCAGGTCTGCAAGGATCGCCGTCATGACCTCCAACATCGTCGACGTCCCCAGTCTCGAACCCTATGACGCCATCCTGCTGGTCTCCTTCGGTGGGCCGGAGAAGCCCGACGAGGTGGTCGACTTCCTGGAAGTGGTGACCGCCGGTTCCGGGATCCCGCGTTCCCGGCTGGCGACCGTGGGGGAGCACTACTTCCTTTTTGGCGGCAAGAGCCCGATCAATGACCAGAACAAGGCGCTGATGGCGGCGCTGACGGACGAGCTGACCGCCCGCGGCGTGCGGGTGCCGATCTACTGGGGCAACCGCAACTGGCATCCCTTCATCACCGAGGCGGTGCAGGAGCTGAAGGCCGCGGAACACCGCCGGGTGCTGATGCTCACCACCAGCGCCTACCCCTCCTACGCCGGCTGCCGTTCCTACCGGGAAGCCGTGGCCGGGGCGCTGGCCGAGCAGGGCGACGGGCTGCAGGTGGACCGGATCGGAAACTACGGGCTGGACGAGGGTTTCGTCGCGGCCAATGCCCAGGCCCTGCGGGCCGCGCTGACCGAGCTGCCCGGAGCCCGGGTGGTCTTCGTGACTCACTCCATCCCCACCGCGATGGACCAGGAATCGGGCAATGACGTGCTGGGCCGGGGCGCCTACACCAGCTGGCACCGGGAGGTGGCGCAGCGCGTCTTCGACGCCCAGCAGCTGGGAGACCAGGACTTCGACCTGGTCTACTGCTCCCGCTCGGGGCGGCCGGGTCAGCCCTGGGTGGAGCCCGACGTCAACGACCACCTGGCGGAACTGCGGGCCCGGGGGATCGACCGGGTGGTGCTGGCCCCGATCGGCTTCATCTCCGACCACATGGAGGTGGTCTATGACCTGGACACCCAGGCGCGGGAGACCTGCCGGGAGCTCGGGATCCAGCTGGTGCGCTCCGCCACCGCCGGGGTGGCCCCGGCCTTCGTCGCCGCCCTGGCCGACCGGCTGCTGGAGCGTGCCGCTCAGGCCCGACGCGGGAGCGATGGTGGCAGGCTGGGCTGTGACCGGGGGTGCGGTGGCGAGGGCTGCTGCCCCAATGCCAAGGACCCGGACACCCCCGCGATCGCCTGACCGACCACAAGGAGCCCCCAACGATGAGCACCAAGAAGTCGCAGGCCGCCGCATCGCCCTGGCAGGACCTGGATGCCTACATCGCCCAGCCCAGGCTGGTGAGCTTGGAGCTCAGTCCCGACGGGGACTGGCTGTTGGCCGGAATCCAGAGCCTGAACCAGGACCGGACCGCGTTCGTGACGGCCCTGTGGCGGATCGATCCGGCAGGGCTGGCAGCGCCGCACCGGTTGACCCGTGGGGTGGAGGGGGAGACCGCGGCGGCGATCCTGCGGGACGGCTCGGTGATCTTCACCTCGGACCGCACCCTGCCCCGGGCCGACGCCGAGCGGGAGGACCCGGGCAAGCGGGACAAGGCGCTGTGGTGCCTGCCGGCGCGGGGCGGCGAGGCGCATGTGCTGGCCCGTCGCGAGGGCGGCTGGCTGGCCGTGCAGGCCGCCCGACGCGCCGACCGGCTGGTGTGCACCGTCGGGATGCGGGCGGGGCTGGACGCCGCGCAGGACCGGGAGCTGCGCACCCGACGCAGCAGGACGAAGGTGGCGGCGATCCTGCACGAGGGCGGCGGCGTGCGCCACTGGGACCATGACCTGACCAGCGACACCGTCCGCTTCCTGGCCGCCGAGCTGCCCGCCGGCCAGGAGCCCAGCCTCACCGACGCCGACCTGCGGCCGGTCACCGCCGATCTGGGGCCGGAGCTCACCAGCCAGTCCGTGCTGGCGCCCGGCGGCGGCTTCCTGGTGGTGCAGCGGGACCGACGGCTGCCGCACGGCCAGCGTCGCGCAGACCTGGCCCGGATCGACGTCGAGACGGGGGAACTGACCGAGCTGGTCACCAGCCCGGAGGAGGACCACCACAGCCCGGTGCTCAGCGACGACGAACGCTGGCTGGCCTGCATCCGGCGGGTGCCCGGCACCCCGGAGGAGACCTTCCACCACGTCCTGCACCTGGTTGACCTGGCCGACGGGAGCCACCGGGACCTGGCGGCGGACTGGCCACGCTGGGCAAGCCCGGTGGCCTTCAGCCCGGACGCCGCCACCCTTTATGTCACCGCCGACGAGGACGGCGAGTGCCCGGTCTTCGCCGTGGCGGTGGCCACGGGTGAGGTGCGGCGGCTGACCGGTCACGGCGCCCACAGCCAGGTGCGGTTGGCGCCCGACGGGTCCGCCTTGTACGCCCTGCGGTCCGCCTGGGACGAGCCGCCGGTGATCGTGCGGATCGACCCGGCCACCGGCGACAGCACCGTCGTGCACACCACCCAGCCGGAGCTGGCGCTGCCCGGGCGGCTGGAGCGGGTGGAGACCACCGCCCCCGACGGCACCCGGATCCGTGCCTGGCTGGCCCTGCCGCACGAGGCCAGCGCCGCCAGCCCGGTGCCGCTGGTGCTGTGGGTGCACGGCGGGCCGGTGAGCTCGTGGAATGCCTGGAGCTGGCGCTGGTGCCCGTGGTTGCTGGTGAGCACCGGCCGGGCCGTGCTGCTGCCCGACCCGGCGTTGAGCACCGGCTACGGCCGCCAGATGGTGCAGCGCGGCTGGGGCAACTGGGGGCCGGCGACCCTGACCGACGTCGAGGCGATCACCGATGCCGTCGAGGCCCGTCCGGACATCCGCCAGGACCGCACCGCCATGATGGGCGGCTCCTTCGGCGGCTACATGGCCAACTGGATCGCCGGGCACACCAACCGCTTCCGGTGCATCGTCAGCCACGCCAGCCTGTGGAACCTGGCCAGCTTCGGCCCCACCACCGACGCCCCCTGGTTCTGGGAGCAGGAGATGAGCCCGGCGATGATGGCCGCCAATTCGCCGCACCAGTTCGCCGATCGGATCACCACGCCGATGCTGGTGATCCATGGGGACAAGGACTACCGGGTGCCGATCGGGGAGGGCCTGGCGCTGTGGTGGGCGCTGGTCAGCGGGCACGCCGGCCCGCCCGAGACCCTGCCGCACAAATTCCTCTACTTCCCCGACGAGAACCACTGGATCCTCACCCCACAGCACGCCGTGGTCTGGTACCAGACCGTGCAGGCCTTCCTCGCCACCCACCTGGACGGCGTCGACTGGCAGCGTCCGGACCGGCTGTGACGGCCGGCCAACACCACCCCGACGGGCTGATTCTGACCACTGGGAAGGATTGAGGGCCCCCGCATCGCCCACGGGACCGGACGGTGTGATACACATGTGCCTGCCGTTGAGCAGCCCCAACCCCACCCGCGGGAACAAAGTCGCCCTTTCGAGGCGTTGTGGGATGCACATCGCAGACATGGCAGGGCCCGCGAGGGTCATTCAGGGAAGGAAGACATGGCGACCGATTACGATGCCCCTCGCAAGACCGACGAGGAGATGAGCGAAGACTCCATTGAGGAGCTCAAGACTCGTCGCAATGACAAGAACTCGGGCAAGGTCGACGAGGACGAGGTGGAGGCCGCGGAGGCCTTCGAGCTGCCCGGCGCCGATCTCTCCCACGAGGAACTCACGGTCCGCGTCCTGCCCCGGCAGGCCGACGAGTTCACTTGCGGCTCCTGCTTCCTGGTGAAGGCCGCCAGTCAGCGTGCCGAGACCCGCAAGGGCATCGACTACTGCGTCGACTGCGTTTGAGTCCAGCGGAACCCCACGGCACGTCGAAGGGGCTGCATCCATCCGTGGATGCAGCCCCTTCGTGCTGTCTGGGTGTGCCGGCCGGGGCCGGGGGACCTCAGAGCTTGATCTTGAGGTTCCCGGTCTTGTCCAGGTGCTCCCCGGTGACCTCCTCGAACCGGCGGCCGACGAAACGGTTCAGCGCCAGCTGGGAGACGCCCAGGCCGAGCCCGCTGGCCAGCGCCCAGATCGCGGCCTGGGTGGGCGGCACGTCGGGGTCATTGGGGTCGGGCGGGGTGTCGCCGGTGGCGACCTTCCAGGCGGCGCTGATCAGCTTCTGGGTGACGACGGTGGTGACCGCGCCCAGGACGCCGGCATAGATCTTGAAACCAATGTTCTGGCTCGTGCTGGCCATCGGTTCTCCTCACGGTGGGTGGCTACGCCGTCCATGGTAGGCAGCCGGCCCGGTCAATTGCCCCGGTCCGGCACCACTTTCGCCCTTGGCGCAGCGCCCGGGTAGGTTGGGCGGCATGTCCAAGGGCCCCAGCCAGACCAGCTACCACGAACGCCTGACCATCCCGATCAGCTGGTGGTTGCTCACCCTGGGCTTCGCCAGCACCCTGGTGGTGGCCGTGGGCGCCTACCTCAACCTGCAGTTCGGTGCGGCCGTCGCCGTCCTGTGCCTGCTGGTGATCGGGATCGCCTTCTGGAGCTATGGCCACGTGGTGGTGGCCGCCGACGCCTCCGGGCTACGGGCCGGCAGCTCCCGGATCGAGTGGCCCTGGGTTGCCGACGTCGAGGTGCTGGATGCCGCGCAGGTGCGCCAGTCGATGGGCCCGGGCTCGCTGGCCTCCGGCTGGTTCCTCACCCGCCCCTATGTGAAGGGCGCGGTGCGGGTCACGCTGGACGACCCGGCCGATCCCCATCCCTTCTGGCTGGTCAGCGCCCGGCACCCGGAACGGCTGGCAGCCGTGGCCCGCCAGCACCTGATGACCGAGGCCGGGGAGCCGGGACGGTGACCGGCCTGGCCGAGCTGCGGGTGCAGCGCCTTGACCCGGGGCTGCCGCTGCCCTCCCGCGCCCACCCCGACGACGCGGGGATCGACCTGATGGCCAGCAGTGACGTGGTGCTGGAACCGGGGGAGCGGACGCTGGTGGGCACGGGGATCGCCGTCGCCATCCCCACCGGCTATGCCGGTTTCGTCCACCCCCGCTCTGGACTGGCCGCCCGCAGCGGCCTGACCATCGTCAACGCCCCCGGGACGGTGGACGCCGGCTACCGCGGTGAGGTGAAGGTCTGCCTGCTGAACACCGATGCCAGCCGGCCCGTGCGGCTGGTCCGGGGGGACCGGATCGCCCAGCTGGTGGTGCAGGCCGTCGAACTGCCCGTCGTGGTGGAGGCCGACGCCCTGGACCAGACCGCCCGGGGCGCCAGTGGCCACGGGTCCAGCGGCGGTGTCGCCGACTGGCGGGCAGGATAGGATCGAACAGGTTGCCGCGACGAGAGCCGTCGTGGCCTGCTGGAGGGATTTTCCACGTGAGCGAGAACGACGCGGTTGACCAGAACGAACAGGTCGAGGAGCAGGTCCAGATGGAGACCGTCAACCCCGACGACCCGCGCTGGGCGGAGCTGGACGAGAAGCAGGACTGGCGCGAGGACGGGCCCTTCGACTTCGACGAGGTGGACCTGGACGCCGACGAGGTGGACCGGCTTGACTTCGGCACCCTGATCATGACCCCCTTCGACGAGATGAACCTGCAGCTCCAGGTGGACGAGGACACCCAGCAGGTGCAGGCGGCGCTGGTGATGCACGGCGAGTCCGCGCTGGAGGTTGCCGTCTTCGGTGCCCCCGCCAGCACCTCGATGGCCGCCGACATCCGGCGGGACATGGTGGAGGTCACCACCCAGCAGGGCGGCGACGTGCAGCTGGCCGAGGGCCCCTTCGGCACCGAGATCCGCCGCGTGATCCCGCTGCAGAACGAGGAGGGGGAGACCATGTACCACGTCTCCCGCACCTGGTTCGCGCAGGGCCCGCGCTGGCTGCTGCGCGGCGTGCTGATGGGTGAGGCCGGCATGACCGAGGGCGTCGACGGCCCCTCGGCCGTGCTGTACGAGTTCTTCTGCAACCTGGTGGTGCGCCGCGACGACAGCCCGCGCGTGCCCGGCGACCTGATCCCGATGACCATCCCCGCCGAGTTGCTGGCACAGGCTCCCGATGAGCTGCAGCAGGCGCAGGCGGAGGCCCAGGGCCAGCCGCCCGTCGCCGAATGATGACGCCCACCACCCCACACACGGCCGGACGCCCCCCGCGGGGGCTGTTCGGCCGTGTGCTGCGTCGCTTCACCACCTCCGAGGCGGAGCTGCGCGACGAGACCCTGCGCACCGAGTCCACCGCCGCCGGCTGCCTGCCGATTGGGGAGGCGCCGCTGCGTCGGCCAGTCAAGCTGCGGGGCAGCATCAGCGTCGTGACCCTCAACCCGCGCGGGGTCAACAGGTGGCTGGAGGGCGTGCTCAGCGATGGCAGCGGTGAGGTCACCCTGATCTGGATGGGACGACGGGTGGTGCGCGGGATCGACGCCGGCCGCAAACTCCAGGTGGAGGGCGTGATCACCCTGTTCGAGGGCCGCCCCACCATCTACAACCCGAAGTACAGCCTGCTGCCCGACTGACAGGGGGGGGGGGGGGGGGGGGGGGGGGGGGGGGGGGGGGGGGGGGGGGGGGGGGGGGGGGAGGGGGGGGGGGGGGGGGGGGGGGGGGGGG
>NZ_JBCDMW010000025.1:0-11564 GCF_038433155.1 Luteococcus sp. H101 | reverse complement strand
CACCATCCACAACCAGAGGTACATCTTGTTCTCCGACGGACGGGGGGGGATTGCTCCCCCCGCGCCCCCTGCAGGAGTTGCCTCACTGCTCCGAGTCCAGACTGTCCGGTGGCTGGGTTCTCTTCTTGGAGTCGCTTCGCTCCGTCTGGTCTGTTCCGCCCGGGCGCACCGGCTCCTTCGTCGCCTGCCCGAGCGGGCTACTCACGCTCGTTCCTCGCGCTCGTAGCGGGCGATGGGCAGCGTCGCAACCGCGGTGGCCGAGCTTGTCGAGGCCTCGGCCGGCGCTGGACTCCCGAGGATGCTCAGAGCGCGGAAGCTTCTTCCGTCTGGCCGGTCTGGTAGTCATCGCGCGGGGCCAGCAGCTGGGAGAGCTCGGCCTCGTGCTCGGTGGAGACCACGAAGAGCAACTCGTCCCCGCCCTCCAGGGCGCCACCCGGCTGCGGGGCCATGGCCCGGCCGTCGCGGATGATTGCCACCAGGATCGCGTCGCCGGGGAAGGTGATGGTGCGCAGCAGCTCGCCCACCCGGGGGCTCTCCGACGGCAGGGTCATCTCCACCAGGTTGGTGGTGCCCTTGCCAAAGGTGAAGATCCGCACCAGGTCCCCGACGCTGACCGCCTCCTCCACCAGCGCGGACATCAACCGCGGGGTAGAGACTGCGACGTCCACGCCCCAGACCTCGTCGAACATCCACTCATTGCCGGGATGGTTGACCCGGCCCACGGTGCGTGGCACCCCGAACTCGGTCTTGGCCAGCAGGGAGTGCACCAGGTTGGCCTTGTCATCACCGGTGGCCGCGATGCAGACGTCGCAGGTGTCCAGCCGGGCCTCCTGCAGGGTGTCCAGCTCGCAGGCGTCGGCCAGCAGCCATTCCGCCTGCGGCACCGAATCGGTCTTGATGGACTTCGGGTCCTTGTCGATCAGCAGCACCTGGTGGCCATTGGCAATCAGCTCCCGGGCAATCGAACGGCCCACATTGCCGGCACCGGCAATCACGATCCGCATGGCAGTCTCCTCAGTGCTTCTGGAAGTTCGGGGCTTGTGGATGGTCAGTGCTTGATGGGCGGATCGCCCAGGATCTGTTCGATCTCGTCGGTTCGGTCCAGCTCGATCGCGGCGTAGAGCAGGTCACCGTCCTGCAGGATGGTCTCCGCCGTGGGCACCATGCCGGTGCCGTAGCGCAGGATGAAGGGCAGCGGGGTACGCACCGCGTCGGTGATCGCCCCGATGGTGCTGCCGATCCAGTCCTCGTGGACGTGAACCTGCACCAGCCGCGCATTGCCCGACGGGTCCCGCCAGACCGGCTCGGACCCCTCCGGCAACAGCCCCCGCAGCACCTGGTTGGCCGCCCAGCGGACGGTGGCGACGGTGGGGATCCCCAGCCGCTCGTAGACCTCGGCCCGGCCCTGGTCATAGATCCGGGCCACCACGTTGTGCACGCCGAACTCCTCGCGCACCACCCGCGCCGCCAGGATGTTGGAGTTGTCGCCGCTGGAGACCGCGGCAAAACCGTCGGCCTCCCGGATGCCGGCCTTCTCCAGCACCGCCCGGTCGAAGCCGACGCCCTTGACCGTGGTGCCCTTGAACTCCGGCCCGAGCCGACGGAAGGACTCCGCGGTGACGTCGATCACCGAGACGGTGTGCCCACGTTTCTCCAGGCTGCGCGCCAGGCTTGACCCGACGCGGCCACATCCCATGATCACGATGTGCACGCTGACCTCCAGTGTGTGCGGCGCGAACCGTGCTGTTCGGCTCGACGGATGAACGCTACCGCACCGGATCGATCACACCGCCCGGCTGGGTCTACAGTCATGCCGTGAGTTCTACACATGCGATCAAACGGCTGCTGGTTGGCCGCAAGCTGGCCAGCACCCAGCTGGGCGAGACCCTGCTGCCCAAACGGATCGCGCTGCCCGTCTTCGCCAGCGATGCCCTCAGCTCGGTGGCTTATGCCCCCGACGAGGTGCTGCTCACCCTCAGCCTGGCCGGGATGGCCGGCTTCGCCTTCAGCTGGCAGATCGGCCTGATGGTGGCCCTGGTGATGGCCGTCGTGGTGCTCTCCTACCGCCAGACCGTGCACGCCTACCCCTCCGGCGGTGGCGACTATGAGGTGGCGACCGTCAACATCGGACCCACCGCCGGACTGGTGGTGGCCTCCGCGCTGCTGGTGGACTATGTGCTCACTGTCGCCGTCTCGGTCTCCTCCGGGGTGCAGAATGCGGAGGCGATGATCCCCTGGCTGCACGGCCGGGAGGGGATGGTGGCCGCCGTGGTGATCGCGCTGCTGATGGCCATGAACCTGCGCGGGGTGCGGGAGTCTGGCACCTTCTTCGCCATCCCCACATATCTGTTCATGGCCGGGATCATCGGGATGACTCTGTGGGGCTTCGCCCGGATCTACCTGCTGGGGGACCACCTGCGCGCCCAGACCGCCGACTACCGGGTGGAGAGCACCAGCAGTTACACCCAGTTCTCCGGCTTCCTGATGATCGCGCTGCTGGCCAGGGCCTTCAGCTCCGGCTGCGCGGCCCTGACCGGCGTCGAAGCCATCAGCAATGGCGTGCCCGCCTTCAAGAAGCCCAAGAGCAGGAATGCCGCCACCACGCTGGCGCTGCTGGGTGGCATCGCCATCAGCATGCTGCTGGGCATCATCGCGCTGGCCAATGCCACCGGGGTGAAACTGATCGACCCCAAGGGTGGCTCCTACTACGTCACGCCGACGGGGGAGAGGCTCACCGCCGAGGGCACCACCGTGGTGGGGCAGCTGTCCCGCGTCGTCTTCTACGACAGTTTCCGACCGGCCTTCTACTTCATCGTCACCGTCACCATGGTGATCCTCTTCCTGGCCGCGAACACCGCCTTCAACGGCTTCCCGACGCTGGGTTCCATCCTGGCCCGCGACGGCTACCTGCCCCGCCAGCTGCACACCCGCGGGGACCGGCTGGCCTATTCCAATGGAATCGTCGCCCTGGCCGCCGCCGCCATCGGCCTGGTGCTGGTCTTCAACGCGTCGGTCACCGCCCTGATCCAGATGTACGTGGTGGGCGTGTTCGTCAGCTTCACGGTCAGCCAGTTCGGCATGCTGCGCCACTGGACCCGGCACCTGAAGACCGAGACCGAGCCCGAGGAGCGGCGCCACATGCAGCGCTCCCGGGTGATCAATGCGATTGGCCTGACGCTGACCGGGATCGTGCTGGTGGTGGTGCTGCTCAGCAAGTTCCTCCACGGCGCCTACCTGGCAATCATCGCGATGGTGGTGGTCTTCGCGATGATGCGCGCCATCCGGCGGCACTACACCCGGGTGGCCCAGGAGGTGGCGCTGGGGGGCTCGGCGGACCGGGCGCTTCCCAGCCGGGTCCGGGCCGTGATCTTCGTCGGCGAGGTGAACAAGCCGATGATGCGGGCGCTCAGCTTCGCCAAGGCCACCCATCCCGCCCATCTGGATGTTGTCACCGTTTCCGTCGACGACGAGGAGACGCAGCGGCTGGTTCAGACCTGGGAGGCGGAGGACATGGATGTGCCGCTCAAGGTGATCGCCTCGCCCTTTCGGGAGGTCACCGGACCGTTCATCGACTACGTGAAACGGCTGCGCAGTGACAATCCACGCGACGTGGTGTGCGTCTACATCCCGGAGGTGGTGGTGGGGCACTGGTGGGAGCAGCTGCTGCACAACCAGACCGCGCTGGTGGTCCGCACCCGGCTGCACTTCATGCCCGGCGTCATGGTCACCAGCGTGCCCTACCAGCTGCGCTCCTCGGCGGATGCCGACGAGAAGTATGTGCACGACGACCCCACGGCCTGGCGCATGGTGGGCAAGTGATGACCGAGCCCACCTGCACGATGACCGAAGTTGTCGAGATCGGCCCGGTCGAGATCGGCCCGGTCGCCCACGGTGGCCATTGCGTCGCCCGGCACGAGGGCCGGGTGGTCTTCGTGCGGCACGCCCTGCCGGGTGAGCGAGTGCTGGTCCGTCTCACCGACACCTCCCGCAAGAGCTTCTGGCGCGGGGATGCCGTCGAGGTGCTGCAGGCCTCCCCGGACCGGACCGAGCCGCCCTGCCCGGTGGCGGTGCCGGGCGGGTGCGGTGGTTGCGACTTCCAGCACGTCAGCCTGGCCGGGCAGCGTCGACTCAAGGGCGACGTGGTCCGGGAGCAGCTTGGTCATCTGGCCGGGATCGACTGGACCGGCGAGGTGGAGGCCGTCGAACCGTTCACCGGCTGGCGCACCCGCACCCGGTTCCTGATCGAGGCGGTCGAGGGCCGGGAAGCGGTGGTGGGCATGCGGGCGCACCGCTCCCATGACCTCGTGCCGCTGCCGGCCGACGGCTGCCTGATTGCCCATCCCGGGACACCGACCCCCGACCAGCTGGCCCGGGTGGCCACCCAGTCCGGCGTCGACGAGCTCCGGGTGGTGGTGCCGGACGACGGCCAGCCCCGCACCATCGCCTCCCGGGAGCAGGGGGCCGAGCTGGTGCCGGAGGTGGTGGGCGAACACCATTTCCGGGTGCGGGCCGACGGTTTCTGGCAGGTGCACCCCCGGGCCGCCGAGACCCTCACCGATGCCGTGCTGGAGATGCTGCGCCCCGCCCCGGGCGAGCACGCCCTGGACCTGTACTGCGGGGTCGGCCTGTTCGCCGGTGCGTTGGCCGGTCGGGGCTGCCGGGTGGTGGGTGTGGAACAGGTCCAGGCGGCCGTGCGGCAGGCCCGACGCAATGTTCCGCGCGCCCGCTTCATCGCCGCGCCGCTGGCCCGGGCGCTGCGCCAACTACCCCCGCGGGTGGACCTGATCGTGCTGGACCCGCCGCGCACCGGGGCCGGGGCGCAGGTGGTGCGCCACCTGGCCGGTCTGCAGGCCCGGGCCATTGCCTATGTCGCCTGCGACCCGGCTGCCCTGGGCCGGGACCTGGCCAGCTTTGCGGAGCTGGGCTACCACGCCGAACGGATCCGCGCCTTCGACCTGTTCCCGATGACCCACCACGTGGAGTGCGTCGCCCTGTTGACCCGCAGCTGATCGGCGCGGCAGTCCACCCGCTGACCTGCCGGAGCTGGAAGACTGGGGCCGTTCGGTTTCCCCCAGGTCGCCCCAGTGCCCGATCTCACCCCGTACCCAGTACCCCGAGGAGTCTGAGTCTTGCTCGCTGTTCCCCCAGGCCTGCGAGCCACCGGCGGGCCACCTTCGGCCGCTGGGACTGCCCTGAGCACACCCTTGGCCCAGGCCGGCATGGCCATCCGCATCGTGGCCCTGGGGGTGATGGCGGCGGTCTTCCTCGTCACCATCCCGACGGTGGCCGCCACCACCAACGGGCACCAGATCGCAGGCGTCGGCCTGGTGCTGGTGGTCCTGCACCAGCTGGTGACGGCTGGCGGGATCCTGCGCGCTCCCGAGAACTGGCGCTGGTTCTGGTTCGCCGGCCTGCTACTGGCGCTCGGCTATGCCGCGTTGATCTTCCACTGGAACCACCAACCCGGCGCGTCGCCGTGGGCGCCGGGATTCCTGGGTTTCGGGTGGGCCGCCTGGGGGACGGCGACCCTGGAGAGCCGCACCCAGATAGGGGCGGCGCTTGGCTTCTTCGCGGGCCTGACGGTCCTGGACGCCAGCCTGGTGGGGTTGAAGCACCAACCCGGCCACGAATTGCTGGTCTCCCTGTGGTTCGTGGTCCCGCCCGTGGTGATCGGGCTGTTCGGTTATGCGCTGCGTCTGGTGTCCGCCGGGGTGGCGCGGGAGATGGAGTTGCGGCGCGCCATCCAGCACGCCACGTCCAACCAACGCAGCACGCTCCACGCCCAGGCGGAGGCGGCCCGGCTGCTGCATGACCACGTGCTGCACGCCCTGCACG
Source organism: Luteococcus sp. H101 (assembly GCF_038433155.1). Taxonomy (NCBI): domain Bacteria; kingdom Bacillati; phylum Actinomycetota; class Actinomycetes; order Propionibacteriales; family Propionibacteriaceae; genus Luteococcus; species Luteococcus sp. H101. Next base: position 5,729 of record NZ_JBCDMW010000025.1, on the reverse strand, counting down.
CCGTCGCGCGGATCGGTGGGGAGGTGACGCCCCAGATGGCGCAGGGGGAGTGCCGCCAGGCCCTGGCGGAGCTGGCCCGGCCCCGTGGTCTTGAGCACACCGCCACCGTGGGGGAGTTGTTGGTCACCGACCCGCTGGTGGCGAACCTGGACCCCCCGCTGGCGGGGGACACCGGTCCGTTGCCGGCCGACGTCGCCCAAGCGATGGCCGACGCGGTGCGTGCGGCCCTGGCCAATGTCCGGGCACATGCCCGCGCCAGCAGGGTCAGCGTCACCATGGCCGCCGAACCGCGCCCCCAGGTCGAGGTGTGGGACGACGGCGTGGGCTTCACCCCGACCCGGATCCCGCGGCAGAGTCTGGGTCTACGCGAATCGATCCATGGGCGGATGGATGATGTCGGCGGGGCTGCCCGGGTGGAGAGCGCCCCGCGGCAGGGCACCAGGGTCACCCTGACCTGGCCCCGGGAGGACTCCGCCCCCGACCCGTTGTGGGTGTCAGGGGCCCAGAGTCAGGTTCGCCGTCTGTTGATCAACACCTCCTGGCCTGGCTTTGGGGCCACCCTGGTGGGGGCATTGATGGTGGTACTCACCGAGGGCCAGTGGGCCCTGGCGCTGGGGGCGCTGGTCCCGGTGGTGGTGGGCATGGTCTACACCCAGATCCTGGTGCACCACCGGGCGAACCACGTCGACGAGCTCCTGCTGTTGGTGGTCTCCCTGGTCAGCTGGTGGCTGCTGGTGTGGGCGGCCCCGCCCCCCACGTCGGGGCACACCATCCATGGCCTGTGGTTCCTGTGGGCCTGTTCCGCCCTGCTCCACCTGTTGGTGTTGCAGCAGCCGGTGCGGCTGGCGATGGTGACGGTCTTCGGCTGGGTGGCCGCCGCGGCTGTTGGGCTGGCGGTGCTGCGTTCCCCGATCACCCTGCTGCAGGCCTGGCCGGTGATCCTGGTGCCGATGGGTGAGGGGCTCGCCACGGTGGCGGTCCAGTCCCGGGCCAGGCTGCTGGAGGCGCTGCAGCTGGAAGAGCGTCGCCGCACCACCGAGAGTCGGCAGCAGGCCGCCGCCCGACGCCGGGCCTGGCAGCTGGAGAACTTCTGGTCCGAGCACGTCACGGGGGAGGCCATGCCCCTGATCCGGGCCATTGCAGACGGTGAGCCGCCCACCCCGGAACGGATCCGCCACGCGGAGCTGCTGGAGGCCACCCTGCGCGACGAGCTGCTGCTTGGGCCGGACCAGAGCACCATGCTGGAGGTGCTGAACACCCTGCGGCGGCAGGGATGGCATGCCAACACCCCGTCGGTGAGCGAGGACGAGGTGGTCTTCCTGGAGTCCGTGGCCTTCTGGCTGGCCAAGATCGGCAGTCCGGCCCGTCACCGGCAGGAGGTGAAGGTCACCATCTCCCGCGGGATGGCAACCCTGGTGGTGCTGGACCCCAGCGAGCAGCAGCGTGCCCTGTGGAAGTCGACGGCCGACAAGTTGGGAGCGATGCTGGATTGCGGGCCGGGCTATGCCCGGATGCGGGCGCCGTTGCCGGAGCGCCCCTCGGGGCGCTATGTCGGGATCGCGGAGCCCATGGAAGGATGAGGGGGTGCCCGCCTTCTCCGCCAAGTGTCCGATCCGCCCCGGGGACCCGTGCAGCCTGTGCCAACCGGGTGCCGATGGGCCGCACAATTGCGGGCTGGTCTACCTGGTGATGGACGATCCCGAATTGCGCGAACAATGGAACGCCAATCGAGCGCAGCAGCGGGCCAAGACGGCCGCGCAGGCCGACGGTGGCGCCGGCCAGTGACCCCGGATTCCGGGCTCTTTCCGGGATGGATGGCCTAGCCGGAGCCATTTAGGAAAGCATTTCAGGCCGTTATTCCCGGCCTCATTGGCTGGCAGCCGCGCGCCCCATGTAGCAGACTGGGCAAGGAATTCCCGTTTGTTCGGGCAGGGCCCGAGGAACGTGGTATCTTGATGTCAAGAGACTTGGCGCAGGCGCCAAGCCAGCCCGATCAGGAGTGATGCATGAGCGTCAACAGTTTTGGGGCCAAGAGCACCCTTGAGGTGAACGGCCAGTCCTACGAGATCTTCCGGCTCGATGCGGTCGAGGGCCACGAGAAGCTTCCCTACAGCCTCAAGGTGCTCCTTGAGAACCTGCTGCGCACCGAGGATGGTGCCAACATCACCGCCGAGGACATCAAGGCGCTGGCCGCCGGTGCCCCCACCGGTGAGCCGGACAAGGAGATCCAGTTCACCCCGGCCCGCGTGATCATGCAGGACTTCACCGGCGTGGCCTGCGTCGTAGACCTGGCCACCATGCGCCAGGCCGTCGCGGACCTGGGTGGCGACGCCGCCAGGGTGAACCCGCTGGCCCCGGCGGAGCTGGTGATTGACCACTCCGTGATCGCCGAGCACTTCGGCACCGCCGATGCGCTGCAGCTGAACACCGACATCGAGTACCAGCGCAACCTGGAGCGCTACAAGCTGCTGCGTTGGGCCCAGGGCGCCTTCGACGAGTTCAAGGTCGTTCCCCCGGGCACCGGCATCGTGCACCAGGTCAACATCGAGAACCTGGCCCGCGTGATCTTCCCGCGCACCGTCGACGGTGTGCTGCAGGCCTACCCGGACAGCTGCGTCGGCACCGATTCGCACACCACCATGGTCAACGGCCTGGGCGTCGTGGGCTGGGGCGTGGGTGGCATCGAGGCCGAGGCGGCCATGCTCGGCCAGCCGATCAGCATGCTGATCCCCAAGGTGGTCGGCTTCAAGCTGTCCGGCAAGCTCAACGAGGGCGTCACCGCCACCGACATGGTGCTGACCATCACCGAGATGTTGCGTGAGCACAAGGTGGTCGGCAAGTTCGTCGAGTTCTACGGCCCCGGCGTCTCCGAGGTGCCGCTGGCCAACCGCGCCACCATCGGCAACATGAGCCCCGAGTACGGCTCCACCATCGCCATCTGGCCGATCGACGACAAGACCACCGACTACCTGCGCCTGACCGGCCGCGAGGAGGACCAGATCGCCCTGGTCGAGGCCTACGCCAAGGAGCAGGGCCTGTGGCACGACGCCGCCAACGAGCCCGTCTACAGCGAGTACATCGAGCTGGACCTGTCGACGGTCGTCCCGTCGATCGCCGGCCCGAAGCGCCCGCAGGACCGCATCGTGCTGTCCGAGTCCAAGCCCTCCTTCCAGGAGTCGGTCAAGGCCTACACCGGGGACCCGGCCAAGACCGTGCCGGTCACCCTGGCCGACGGCCGCAGCTTCGAGCTGGCCAATGGTGCCGTGACCGTGGCGTCGATCACCTCCTGCACCAACACCTCCAACCCGAGCGTGATGCTGGGTGCCGCCCTGGTGGCCAAGAAGGCCGCGGAGAAGGGCCTCATGCCCAAGCCGTGGGTCAAGACCACCGTCGCCCCCGGCTCCCAGGTGGTCACCGACTACTACGAGAAGTCCGGTCTGCAGCAGTACCTGGACCAGCTGGGCTTCAACACGGTCGGCTATGGCTGCGTCACCTGCATCGGCAACACCGGCCCGCTGATCCCCGAGGTCTCCAAGGCGATCAACGACAATGACCTGGCCGTCACCGCCGTGCTGTCCGGCAACCGCAACTTCGAGGGCCGGATCAGCCCCGACGTGAAGATGAACTACCTGGCCTCCCCGCCGCTGGTGATCGTCTACGCCCTGGCCGGCACCATGGACATCGACCTGGCCAAGGATCCGATCGACCAGGACAAGGATGGCAACGACGTCTTCATGAAGGATGTCTGGCCCACCACCGAGGAGATCGAAGAGGTGATCGGCGGCTCGATCAGCGCCGAGATGTACAAGTCCCGCTATGCCGACGTCTTCGCGGGCGACGAGCGCTGGCAGAACCTGGACACCCCCGAGGGCAACCTGTTCGCCTGGGACGAGGCCTCCACCTACATCCGTCGCGCCCCGTACTTCGACGGCATGCCGGCCGAGCCGACGCCCGTCGAGGACATCACTGGCGGTCGGGTGCTGCTGAAGCTGGGCGATTCGGTCACCACCGACCACATCTCCCCGGCCGGCTCCATCAAGGCGGACTCGCCCGCGGGCAAGTACCTGACCGAGAACGGCGTCGAGCGCCAGGACTACAACTCCCTGGGTTCGCGTCGTGGCAACCACGAGGTGATGATCCGCGGCACCTTCGCCAACATCCGGCTGCGCAACCAGATTGCGCCCGGCACCGAGGGTGGCTTCACCAAGGACTTCACCCAGGCCGACGCCCCGGTGACCACGGTCTACGAGGCGGCGGAGAACTACGCCAAGGCGGGCACCCCGCTGGTGGTGCTGGCCGGCAAGGAGTACGGCTCCGGTTCCTCGCGTGACTGGGCCGCCAAGGGCACCACGCTGCTGGGTGTCAAGGTGGTCATCGCCGAGAGCTACGAGCGGATCCACCGCTCCAACCTGATCGGCATGGGCGTCATCCCGCTGCAGTTCCCGGAGGGCCAGAATGCCGAGTCGCTGGGGCTGGACGGCACCGAGACCTTCGACGTGACGGGTGTTACCGCGCTGAACGAGGGCGTCACCCCGAAGACCCTGCCGGTCGTGGCCACCAAGGCCGACGGCAGCAAGGTCGAGTTCGACGCCATCCTGCGGATCGACACCCCCGGGGAGCGCTCGTACTACCTCAACGGCGGCATCCTGCAGTACGTGCTGCGCCAGCTGATGAAGTGATCGGCTGACCTGCTGATCTCGCGTGCCGAGGGCCACACCCAGCCGGGTGTGGCCCTCGGCCATTCCTGGTTCCCTGATTTCGCGGTTGACGAACGACTGTTGCCAGCGGCTCCGGGTGAGCCACCGCCCCGATACGGTCATCTGCGTACTTCTTCCCCATGCACGGACTGTGCATGGCCCGTTGACCAGGAGGCCCCGCATGACCACCTCACGCAGTTCCAAGCTCGTCGCCCTGTCCACCGTCGCGCTGCTGGCGCTGGCCGGATGTTCGGGGGAGGACAAGAAGGACTCGGCCGGCCCGGCCTCCACCAGTTCCACCGTCTCCGTGCCCGGTTCTGAGGCCAAGACCTACACCGACGCCCAGCTGGCCGCCATGCTCAAGGGTGCCACCGTGAATGGCGTCGCCCTGGAGGCGGCTCCGGCCAACATCCTGGCCGAGGCCAAGAAGGGCAGCAACTCCGGTGCGATCGCCGACGCGATGAAGCAGGCCACCGTCACCCCGGAGGCCTGCAAGACCGCCAGCCTGGACAATGCCAAGCTGATGCCCGGCAATGCTCCGCTGGCAGTCTCCGGGGCCAAGAGCCTCCCGATGGTGCTGATCCGCTCGCTGCCCAGCGCGGAGGACGCCAAGAAGCTGGTGGAGGCCGCCGGCAGCACGGCCGACGCCTGCAAGAGCTTCAACATGACCATGACCCAGTCAGGTCAGAAGATCTCGATGAAGGGCACCACCGAGAGTCTGTCGGTGGACTCGGCCACCTCGCAGACCGAGTCGGGGCAGAAGACCACCGTGACGGCGGCCGGCCAGACCATCCCCATGACCACCGCCCTGGGGCACGTGGACAACATCCTGATCCAGGTCACCGATCCGGGCCAGGTGAAGCTCTCGGCCAGCCAGCTGAGCACGGTGCTGGAGGACGTGGCCAAGATCGTCGAGGCCAAGAAGTAGTCTCCCGTCGCTTGGCGGCCCGGGGGGGGGGGGGGGGGGGGGAGGGGAGGGGGAGGGGGGGGGGGGGAGGGGGAGGGGGGGGGGGGGAGGGGGGGGGGGGGGGG
>NZ_JBCDMW010000024.1:0-27074 GCF_038433155.1 Luteococcus sp. H101 | reverse complement strand
TGTCCTTCCCGTCTCCCTCCTCCCCGTTTGGGGTCACCCACGACTGTTGTGCGCGCCCGCCGGGCGTCGAACGGGCTTGCGAAAAATTGTCAGAGGTGGGTGGCAACCTTCTTCGCATCGGGACCGATGACTGGGATTGCCCTGCGCCACGGCCCCGACCTATCATCGAACACATATTCGAAGGAGTGCGACATGTCGGTGGCCTTCAAGCAGTACCAGGAGCCCAGCCCACAGGAATTCCACTCCGGCGGGTCCGTGCGGATCGTGCCCCGGGGGCAGCGCCCTTGCCAGGGGGCTCCGGACCAGGTCTACGTGCCCCCGGGGTGGCCGGCCGAGGTCCTGCCGCCCGGAGCGCCGGACTGGGAGGCCAGTGCGATCGGTTGGTTGCTGGACCAGTGCCCCGCGGACTACCGCGGCTACCCGGTGCTGCGTCGTCATCCCGTCGTGCTGGCCCGCTTTGCCGCCGAATTCGTGGAGGGCCAGATCCGCTCCTCCCGGCAGGCGCTGGCCACCGCGCGGCCCAGCCTGGGGGAGTTCGTGGACCACGGGGTGCTGGACCAGGCGGCGGAGGCAATCCAGACCGAGGGGGCACGGCTGGTACGAGTGCGACGGGCCGTGATGCTGGTGGAGGAGGCCCTGCGGGGGCGGATTTTCCTGCGCAAACTCTGACCGCGGGCAATTGGTCCGGCAACCCCTTGGGAAACCGCCGTAGGATGGTCCCTATGGCTTTGTTGGACCAGATCACCCAGCCCAGCGATCTTCGTGCGCTCTCCCGCGAGGAGCTCGACGAGCTCGCGCGGGAGATTCGTGCCTTCCTGGTGACCAATGTGAGTCGTACCGGGGGGCATCTGGGGCCGAACCTGGGCGTGGTGGAACTGACCATCGCGCTGCATCGGGTCTTCGACTCGCCGCACGATCCGCTGGTCTTCGACACCGGGCACCAGAGTTATGTGCACAAGATCCTCACCGGCCGCGCGGGCCAGTTCGAGGGGCTGCGGCAGAAGGGCGGCCTGTCGGGCTATCCGTCGCGGGCCGAGAGCGAGCACGACTGGGTGGAGAATTCCCACGCCTCCACCTCGCTCAGCTGGGGCGAGGGCCTGGCCAAGGCCTTCCGGCTGCGCGGCGAGGACCGCACCGTCGTCGTGGTGGTGGGCGACGGGGCGCTGACCGGCGGCATGACCTGGGAGGCGCTGAACAACATCGCCGTCCAGGAAGACCTGAAGCTGGTCATCGTCGTCAATGACAACGGCCGCTCCTACACCCCGACGGTGGGCGGGCTCGCCACGCACCTGGCCGGGATGCGGACCGACCGTCGCTATGAGCAGGCGCTGGGCCTGGCCAAGCGGGGCATCAACAAGACTCCCGTGGTGGGCAAGCCCGCCTATGACCTGCTGCACGGCATGAAGACCGGCCTGAAGGACGTGCTGGCCCCGCAGGGGATGTTCAGCGACCTGGGGATCAAGTACCTGGGACCGATCGACGGCCACGACGAGGACATGGTGGAGCGCGCCCTGGAACAGGCCAAGGGCTTCGGTGGCCCGGTGCTGGTGCACGCCATCACCCAGAAGGGCCGCGGCTTCAAGTTTGCCGAGGACAATGAGGAGGACCGCTTCCACGCCGTCGGCCAGATCAACGAGCTGACCGGCGAGCCGCTGTCCGCCAGTGTGCAGGCCACCTGGACCGACGCCTTCAGCGACCACATGGTCAAGCTGGGGGACCGGTATCCCGAGCTGGTGGCCATCACCGCCGCGATGCTGCACCCGGTGGGGCTGGCCCGGTTCAGCCAGGTCTTCCCGGAGCGGGTCTTCGACGTGGGGATCGCCGAGCAGCATGCCGTGACCTCGGCCGCCGGCCTGGCCGCCGGTGGGCTGCATCCCGTCGTCGCCGTCTACTCCACCTTCCTCAACCGCGCCTTCGACCAGCTGCTGATGGACGTGGCGTTGCACAAGCAGGGGGTTACCTTCTGCCTGGACCGGGCCGGGGTCACCGGCAGTGACGGCGCCAGCCACAACGGCATGTGGGATGTCTCCATGTGCGGCCTGGTGCCCGGACTGCGGCTGGCCTCCCCGCGGGACCGGCAGCGAATGGAGCAGGCGCTGGAGACCGCGATCGGCGTCGACGATGCCCCCACAGTGGTCCGCTGGTCCAAGGAGAAGTTGCCCGACCCGATCCCGGCCATCCGGCAGCTCGACGGGATGGACCTGCTGCGGATCACCGAGGACAGCCAGGTGCTGGTGGTGGGTCACGGCCAGTTCATGGGGCTGGCGCTGGACGTCGCCGAGCGGCTGGGGCGCCAGGGGGTGCGCACCAGCGTGGTGGATCCGGTCTGGTCGCTGCCGGTCAATCCGTCGCTGGTGGACCTGGCCGCCCGGCACCAGCTGGTGGTCAACATCGAGGACTCGATGGTGGTCGGCGGCACCGGCAGCCACCTCTCGGAGGAGATGCGCCGGATGCGGGTGCAGACCCCGCTGATGTGCTTCGGTATTCCGCAGACCTTCCTGGACCACGCCAGCCGCACCGAGGTGCTGGCCGCCCACGGCCTCACCGGGCAGGACATCGCCCGGGAGGTGTTGGGCTGCTACCTGGCCGGCACCAGCGAGGTGGACGCGCCCAGCGACGCCACCCGGCCGGTGCCCAATTTCGAGCGCTGACCCGCTAGAACAACTGGCAGATCACCGGCACCAGGAATTCCCGCTGCCACGGCCGGCTGCCCAGCTCGACCAGCCGGGCTTCCACCGCGTCCGCGGTGAGGGGTTCTGGCGGCTCGAAGGTGATCCGACGCAGCACGTCCGGGCTGACCAGGTTCTCCGGCGGCAAGCCCAGGGTGGCGGCCAGCTGTTGGGTGGCGGGCCGGATCCGGTTCCACCGGGCAAAGGCCTCCGGGTGGCGACGCTCCCAGTTGCGCGGCGGGGGAGGCCCGTCGGGGCTGACCCGCAGCGGCGGCAGCTGCTTGGGGGACAGGGCGGCCACCCGCTCCAGCGCGGCCAGCCAGTTGTTCTCGTACTGGCGGGCCGTGCGCCGCTTGAAGCCGTTCACCTGGCGCAGCTCGTCCTTGGTGGGCACGTGTGCCGGCTTGGTGCTGGCGGCCCGGGCGGCCAGCTCACAGATCGCGGCATCCTGCACCAACCGGCCCGGCGCCTTGTCCAGCTTTGCCGCCAGTTCGTCACGGGCGGTCCACAGCTCCCGCACCACTGCCAGACCCAACGCGGAGCGCACCTGGTGCATGCCATTGGTGCGCCGCCACCGGTCCACTCGGACCGGCTGCTCGTCGGTGCAGTGTGCCACCAGGTGGGCGAACTCCTGGCGGGCCCATTCATGCTTGCCGGCCCGCTGCAGCTCGTCGGCCATCCGTTCGCGCAGTTCCACCAGCAGTTCGACGTCCAGCGCCGCGTAGTTCACCCACTCGTCGGGCAGCGGGCGGCGGGACCAGTCGGCGGCGGAATGCTCCTTGAGCAGCCGTAGCCCGAAGAACTGCTCGATCATCGGGCCCAGTCCAACCCGCGGCAGCCCCAGTAGTCGGCCGGCCAGTTCGGTGTCGAAGATGGCGCGGGGCACCATCCGCGCCTGCACCAGGCACGGCAGGTCCTGGGTGGCGGCGTGGATGATCCACTCCGCATCGGCCAGGGCCTCGCCCAGACCGGACAGGTCAGCGGCGCCGGAGGCGTCCTCGAAGGCCGTCGGATCCAGGATGTGGGTGCCGGAACCGGCCCGTCGGAACTGGAAGAGGTAGGACTTGTTGGAGTACCGGAAGCCCTGGGCGCGCTCGGCATCCACCGCCAGTGGCCCGGTGCCGGCGGCCAGCGAGTCGGTCATGGCCGCCAGTGCCTCGGGGGTGTCGACGACGGCGGGCAGGCCGTCCGCCGGTTCGTCCAGGACCGGTAGGTCGGCCAGGGGTTCGGGCTCGGGCACGGTTGCGCGGGCCTGGTCAGTGTCGGGACTGGTCATCGATTCCTTCCGGTGCGCGAACCCAGCAGCACGATCCCGGCGGGCACGGCGGGCAGCCCCGCGGTGGTGCACAGCAGGTCCTGCCAGGCGGCGAGGTGGGGTGACAGGGGACAGGCGCCGGACTGCTGGTCCAGCAGGGGAGTCCAGGAGGCCCGGATCTCCACCTCGGCCCGGTCCGGATCATCCTGCATCTGGCCGAAGCAGCGGCTGGAGACGGCCGTCACGGTGCCGGAGGCGGCGGCGAAGCGCGCGTCGTGGCCCTGCAGCGCGTCCATCAGCCAGGACCACCCGACGTCGGCCAGCAGGGGATCGGTCACCATGGAGAAGTCCACCTCCGCGCGGGCGAAGGTGACAAAGCGGTGGACGCCCTCCCAGGCCTCCACCCCGTGCGGGTCGTGCAGCAGCACCAGCCGGCCATTGCCCAGCTCGGCGCCCTCACTGATCACGTCGGCAGCGATGGCGGTGGAGAACGGGGCGATCCGCTGGGGGGAGGGAATGGCCTCCACCTCCACCTCGGGCCGCCACCGGTAGCCCTCCAGTTCCCGGGTCAGCGCGGCAAAATCCTGCGCATCCTCGTCGGGCGGCAACTGAGCACTCACAGCGCCGACCCTATGCACTCCGACGGGCAGGTGGGCCGAGACTCGCCGCACCGATCCGACTGTGGTTGAATCCGGAAGGTGACTGACCTCTCCACGCCCACCCTGGTTGCTGCCGCCCGACGACAGCAGGGGACCCAGCTGCCCGTCTGGTTCATGCGCCAGGCCGGCCGCTCCCTGCCCGAATACCGCGAGCTGCGGGTGGGTACCCGGATGCTCGATGCCTGCAGCGACCCCGGCATGATCCACGAGATCACCCTGCAGCCGGTGCGCCGGCACCAGGTGGACGCAGCGATCTTCTTCTCCGACATCGTGCTGCCGCTCAAGGCGATCGGGGTGGACCTGGACATCGTCGCCGGCACGGGCCCGGTGATCGCCCAGCCGGTACGCACCCGCCGGGACCTGGACCAGCTGGTGCCGCTGGAGGCCGGCCACGTCGGTTTCGTCACCGAGGCCATCGGCTCGATCGTCCAGGAGCTGGGCGCCACCCCGCTGATCGGGTTCGCGGGGGCCCCGTTCACCCTGGCCAGCTACCTGGTGGAGGGCGGGCCCAGCAAGGACCACGCCCTGACCAAGTCCATGATGGCCGGGGACCCCGAGCTGTGGGACGAGCTCTGCCGTCGGCTGGCCCAGATCTCCGGCACCTTCCTGCAGGTGCAGATCGACGCCGGCGCCCAGGCCGTCCAGCTCTTCGACTCCTGGGCCGGCGCGCTGGCCGAGCGGGACTACCGCGAACGGGTGCTGCCGCACAGCCGGGCCGTGCTCGGCGGCCTGACCGGGGACGTCCCCACCATCCACTTCGGCGTCGGCACGGCGGAGCTGCTGGGTGCCATGGGCGAGGTCGGCAGCGACGTGGTGGGGGTGGACTGGCGCACGCCACTGGACGTGGCCACCACTCGGATCGGCCCCGACAAGGCGGTACAGGGCAATCTGGATCCGGCCCTGCTGCTGGCACCGTGGGAGGTGCTGGCGGAACGGGTGCGCGAGGTGATCCGCGCCGGCGCGAAGGCGCCGGGCCACATCGTCAACCTCGGTCACGGGGTGCCGCCCACCACCGATCCGACGGTGCTCACCCGGATCGTCGAACTGGTCCACACCGAGGGTCCGGCGCTGCGCGCCGAGGCCGGGTGCTGACCGACGCCGCACCCAAGCCCGAACACCCACACCAACACCGACAAAGGAAAGCGATATGGCACGCCTGGACGTCGACAAGATCAACTCCGAACTGAACTACACCATGTGGTCGGTCTTCGCCCGGACCACCGCCGTGCGGCCCGAGGCCGTCGACGAGGCCCTGGCCGCGGTGGCGAAGGCCACCGAGGGCCGGGACCTGCAGATCCGCGGTTTCTACGACGTCGCCGGTTTCCGGGCCGACGCCGACCTGATGGTCTGGTGGCACGCGCCGGACTTCGAGACCCTGCAGGACGCCTACCTGGCCCTGCGGGCCAGCGAGTTGGGCCAGACCCTGCTGCCGGTGTGGTCCCAGATGGCCCTGCACCGTCAGGCCGAGTTCAACCGGGCCCACATCCCGTCCTTCCTGTCCGGCGAGGAGCCCAAGAAGACCGTCGTGGTCTACCCCTTCGTGCGCAGCACCGACTGGTACCTGCTGCCCGAGGAGGAGCGCAAGACCATGCTGCGCGAGCACGGCCGGATGGCCGCTCCCTATCCCGGTGTGCGGGCCAACACCGTCTCCGCCTTCGCATTGGGGGACTACGAGTGGATCCTGGCCTTCGAGTCCGACCTGCTGCACGAGACCGTCGACCTGATGCGGGACCTGCGGGCCGCCGAGGCGCGTCGCCACATGAAGGAGGAGCAGCCCTTCTTCACCGGCCGTCGCCGCGAGCTGTCCGAGATCGTGGCCAGCTGGGGCACCCCCACGGCCGACGGTTGCGGCTGCTGCTAGTGGCCGGACGAACCCGGGCCGTGCTGGCACCCATGGTGCTGGCCGTGCTCATCGTCGGGCTCTGGCAGCTGGTGGTGACCGTGGCCGCCTGGCCGGCCTTCGTGCTGCCCAGTCCGGGCGGGGTACTCGGCCGGCTGGGGCACGACCTCGCCGATCCGGCCACCTGGGGCTACCTGCGCACCACCCTCACCGAGGCCCTGGGCGGCTGCCTGATCGGCGCCCTGGCGGGTTTCCCACTGGCGGTGGCCATCCACGAGTCGGCCTGGTTCTCCGCCGCCGCCAATCCCTTCCTGGGGGCCACCCAGGCCATCCCGGCCATTGCGCTGGCCCCCCTGCTGGTGCTCTGGGTGGGTTACGGCCTGCTGGGAGTGATGGTGCTGTGCGCGCTGATGGTCTTCTTCCCGATCCTGGTGACCAGCCTGGTGGGACTGCGACACGTCAGCCCGGAGATCGTCGACGCCGCCCGGATGGACGGGGCCGGCCGGTTGGCGGTGCTGTGGTGGATCGAGGCGCCGCTGGCGCTGCCCAGTGCCCTGGCCGGGCTGCGCAATGGCTTCACCTTGAGCATCACCGGTGCGGTGGTGGGTGAGATGGTGATGGGTGGTGAGGGGCTTGGCCAGGTGCTGACCGTGCAACGAGACCAGGTGGACACCGCCGGGATGTTCTCCACCATCATCCTGTTGTGCGCCGTCGCCTCGCTGATCTACACCCTGATCCGCACCGTGGAGCGACGCTCCAAGCTGGTCGGCGCGCAACTGCGCACCCCCTGACTGCCCGAAAGGAAGACCCAGTGATCCTCAACCCGCAGCTTGACCGCCGTGCTCTGCTCACCCTGGGCGGCGCCGGCCTGCTGGCCGCCACGGGCTGTCAGGGCACCGCCATCCAGCGGGCTGAGCAGTCTGCGACGCCGTCGTCGGGTACGACGGGGATGCGGGCCACCATCGGACTGACCTACATCCCCAACATCCAGTTCGCCCCCTTCTACTGGGCCGCGGACAAGGGGCTGTTCAGCCAGCAGGGAGCCAGCGTCACGCTGCGCCATCACGGTGCCAGCGAGGGCCTGTTCACCGCGCTCGGCGCCGGTCAGGAGCAGTTCGTGATTGCCGGGGGCGACGAGGTGCTGCAGGCCAACGCCGAGGGGCTCGGCCTGGTCACCGTCGCGGGCTACTACCAGCGCTACCCGGTGGTGCTGATCGTGCCCCAGAAGTCCGCCATCCAGACCCTGGCCGATCTCAAGGGACGCAGCATCGGCATCCCGGGGGAGTATGGCGAGTCCTGGTTCGGGCTCCAGCTGGCGCTGCACAATGCATCGCTGACCAAGGACGACGTACAGATCCGCGCCATCGGTTACACCCAGCAGGCCGCGCTGGCCACCGGGAAGGTGGACGCCATCGTCGGCTTCAGCAACAACGACGTGGTGCAGTTTGCCCAGTCCGGCGTCGCGGTCCGTCAGATCCCGCTGGGCGACGACATCCCGCTGGTGAGCAGCAGCATCGTCACCAGCCGGGCCGTGTTGGAGAAGTCCCCCGAGTTGGTGCGGGCGGTCTGCCGGGCCGTCGTCGGGGGAGTGCAGGCCGTGGTGGCCGACCCCGAGGAGGCGATCACGGTGAGCGCCGCGCATGTCCCGGGGCTGGGCGCTTCCGCAGCGCAGAAGAATGCCCGGGCCACCCTGCAGGCCACTCTGCCACTGTGGCGGGGTGACCAGCAGGTGCCCAAGCTGACGCTGGATCCCGAGCGATTCGTCGCGATGGAGAAGTTCATGCGCACCGCCGGGATCATCACCAAGCCCCTGGACCCGGCCGCGGCGCTCGACGCCAGCGTCCTGGGCTGAGCCGACAGCGGGCTGGGGCCGTGGTCAGCGGGGCGGCAGGCAGGTCAGCCAGCCGGGTTCCACCCGACAGGAACGGGTGTCGGTGCCGTCCGGTTGCCGGTAGGTCACGTCGACGCCGGTGCTGTCCAGCTGGGTGGCCGTGATGGTTCCCGGCACCGCGGCGAGTTCCTCGGGCATCCCGTTCAGGCTGAAGACCAGGATGGCGTTCGGGAGCTGGCCACCGGTGACGCCGAACGCATGGGTCTCGCCGAAGCCGAGGTTGCGCTGGGGACGGGTGGCGTAGGCCAGGGTGGTGGCGTGGCGGGTTCCACCCCAGTCGTAGAGCCATTCCTCGCCACCGATCCCGCCCCCGGTGCCGTCCAGCCGCAGCCAGAAGCCGGGCACGCCCTGCTGGCTGATGCTGCCTGACGCCAGCTGCTGGGAGGTGGTCTTGCCGGTGGTCAGGTCAAGATGCCAGCCGCGCAGGGTGGCGCCGTCCTTGGTCCACAGGTCCACCCGGGAGCCGTCCTGCTTGATGTACCAGATCTCGCCGTTGATGGCAGGGTGCCGGATGGCCTGTGCGCCGTCGCCCACCCAGATCTCGTTGACCCCGTTCGCCGAGGCCACGTACAGGGTCCTGCCCTGCCAGGTGCCGAAGGAACGCAGCGGTCCGACGGGCGCGGGGGCCGCGGCGCGGGTGACGGTGGAGCTGGCGGTGCGGGTGGTGCCGGCCAACGCGATGGTGCCCTTGATGGTGGCGGTGGTCGACTGGCCGACGGCCGACCATCCGCTCAGGGTGATCCGGGCACCGGTCATCGCGGCGCTGGGGGTGACCTCGAGCACGGCGCGGCTGGCGGTGCAGGAGCGGGAACGGACCGGCACCGAGGACCACCGGCCGGCCAACTGGTAGCTGACCCCCAGATTCGCGCAGTCGATGCGGCTGGTGCCGTTCACGGTGAACCTGATCGGACGTGTGGTGGCCGCTGCGTCCAGGGTGGGCGTCGCGACGTACCAGTGCAGGTTGTCCGTCTGGTCAACCCACGGGTCGGGCTGCGCGAAGCTGGCCCAGGCCGTGGCTGGGCCCAGCGCAGGCGTGGCGGCGTGGGACGCAGTGGCAGGGATGGTGGGGAGCAGGAGTGCGCCGAGCAGGAACGAGGCGCCGAGGGTGCGATGCATCACGGAATCCTTTGCGAGCAAGCCGTTCGCGGCGGCCCCAGCGCCTCCGCGGTCCGGTATTCATCACGCTAACCCCGACCCGCCAACTATGTTGAGAGACATATTTGGCGAGTTTGTCGTGATGTTTGTCCCCGCCGACTCAGGGATGCCGGGGCTCCAGTTCCAGACAGACGGAGTTGATGCAGTAGCGCAGGTCGGTGGGGGTGTCGTAGCCCTCACCCTCGAAGACATGGCCCAGGTGTGAGTCGCAGGCGGCGCAACGCACCTCGGTGCGGGGTCGGCCGGGGATGGACTCGTCGCGCAGGTAGACCACCCGGTTCTCCGCCAGCGGGGCGAAGAAGCTGGGCCAGCCGCAGTGCGAACCGAACTTCTCCTCGCTGCGGAAGAGCTCGGTGCGGCACGCCCGGCAGCGATAGACGCCCTCGGTGGTGGTGTCGGTGTACTCACCAGTGAAGGGCCGCTCGGTGCCCGCCTGGCGCAGCACCTGGTACTCCAGGTCGTTGAGTTGGGCCCGCCACTCCTGCTCCGACTTCACGATCTTGCCGACGGGGGCCAGCTCCTGTTCGGGGGTCTGCTCGCTCATGCCGACGAGGGTACTCGACCCCGGAAGGCAAGGACTCAGCCACGGCGCCCGAGCCTGTCGAGGGCCTGGTAGGCGGGGACGCACCCTCGCGGCTCAACTGCTCGGCTGGCCAGACTCATGCTCGGCCGGCCGGTTCTGTCAGAGGTGGGTTCTTGGCTTGTCCGCAGGCCAACCCCGAACCCGAGCACTTCGACGGCCCACTCGGCAGGGGACTCAGCCCCGGTGCCCGAGCCTGTCGAGGGCATGGTAGGGATCCAACCACGACACCGGAGCCCGTCGAGGGCTCGGGGATGTGACTTTCTAGACAAACTAAACGCTCGCCCAGAAATGTATCGCTGGGTAGAATTAGAATACAGACACGAAGACTTCGGGGGGAGGTCGCCATGAGCAGCACACCAGCAACCCAGACACCTCCCATGGGCATGCCCGAGGACCTCCCGGCCACCACTCTTGCGACGATCGAGGCGCTGCGTGCGGAGCGCCGGGCCCGGCGGGAGTCCGAGGCCCGCGACTTCCGGCTGATCGCCCATCTGGCCGATCTGTATTCCGACGTCGACGGTGTGGATTCGTCCGAGCCGGCGTTGCCGGGCCGGGAACGCCTCGTCGCCCTCGGTGGAGCGGGAACTCCGGAGGTTGCGGAGGGGTGTGTGTTGGAGTTGGCCGCGGATCTGCATGTGCGGGTGGAGGAGGCCACCGCGTTGATCGCCACCGCCCTCGACGTACGACACCGGCTCCCCGTCCTGTGGCAGATGGTCCAAGACCTCGACGTCCCAGTGCACCACGCCCAGCACATCGCCTACGCCACCCGCGAGCTCGACCGCGACACGGCCGGGCTGGTGGACCTCGAACTGTCGCGGATGATCGTGGGCATGTCGTTTCGGCGGGTGAAGAAGACGGTGGCGGGGGTGGTGCTGCGCCACCTCCCACCCGACCAGGCGGAGCAGAAGCGGCAGGCCGCCACCGAGGCGCGGGGAGTATGGATCGCCCAATCCGAGGGCGGGGTCGCCGATGTGGCCGCGGTGGTGGATGCTGCCGACGCCGTGCAGTTGGATGCCCAGCTCGATCGGTTGGTGCAGGTGCTGCGCCGCGCCGGACATCCCGGCACCCCCAACGCGCTACGCGCGAAGGCCCTCGGGCTGATGGCCACCCCCGCCCTGGCCACCCAACTCCTCCAAGCCGACCTGCTCGACCAGTTGCCCACCGGAGAAGACTTCGAGGCTGTGTGCCAGCGAGCCGGGCAATCCGGGCACGTGTGCGGCCAGATCACGGTCGCCCCGGAGAAGCTGCTGCCCAGGGCGCAGGTGGTGGTGCACTTGACCGACACCACCCTGCAGGCCGGGGACGGCATCGCCCGCGCCGATGAACTCCAACCACTGCTCGCGGGGTGGTTGCGGGACCTGTTCGGGCACCATCGGATCACGGTCCGCCCGGTGATCGACCAGAACCACCAAGCCCCCAGCGATGCGTATGAGTGTCCACCCACCATGCGGGAAGCCGTCACGTTGCGGTCCCCGTACGAGGTGTTCCCCTGGTCCACCCGCCGATCCCAGGGCCTCGACCTGGACCACACCATCCCGTGGAGAACAACCCCGGCGGCCCAGGATCCAGGCAGGAACCAAAGCACGGCGGCTGAGCCTGTCGAGGCCCCTCCCCAGACATGGGCCCCTCGACAAGCCCGGAGAGCGGTGACTGAGTCGAGCCCGCCCGCGGACGCAACCCCGGTGGCCGAGCCCGTCCAGGCCTCTCCCCATGTCCTGGCCCCTCGACAGGCTCGGGGAACGGTGGCTGAGTCACGCCCGCATACTGACCTGACCACGACCCTCCGAGACGTAGGCAGGAACCCAATCACGGCGGCCGAGCCCGTCGAGGCCCCTGCCCAGTCACAAGCCCCTCGACGAGCTCGGGGACCGGCGGCGAACGTCACGCCGGTGGCCGAGCCCGTCGAGGCCCCTGCCCGCGGCGTCACCCATCCGGACAACCTCGGTCCGTTGTCCCGTCGCGCCCACCGCGCGAAGACCCACTTCGGCTGGTACCTGGCCCAACCCCTGCCCGGGATCTTCCTGTGGCAAACACCCCTCGGCTACCGCTACCTCACCACCGCCAGCCGCACCCTCGACCTCGGCCGACCCGACGTCGCCGCCTCCCGACGCCACCTGGAAACCCAGATCCTCGAAACGGAGGCGGCCTGAGCAGAGGAGCGGTCCCGGGCAAGTGTCCGGTGGGCGCCGGTGGCGCCGGTGTGCCGGGCGGGGCTGCCTATGCTGGGCGCATGCCGAAGACTGCCGTGACCCTGGAGGTGGATGGGCGGGAGGTGCGCCTGTCCAGCCCCGAGAAGGTCTATTTCCCGGAGCTGGGGCTGACCAAGCTGGACCTGGCCCAGTACGTGATCTCCGTGGGCTCGGGGCTGCTCGCGGCGCTTGACCACCGCCCGACCACCATGGAGCGCTGGCCGGGCGGTGTCGTGGAGGGAGCCGTGCTGGCCACCCGCAGTGATGGCCGCGGCGACGCCTTCTACCAGAAGAAGGCACCCAAGGGGATGCCCGACGGGGTGCAGACCGCGACGGTCACCTACCCGTCGGGACGGACCGCGGAGCAGGTGATCCCGACCAGCGTCGCGGACCTGGTCTGGATGCTGAGCCTGGGCACCCTGCGTTTCCACCCCTGGCCGGTGACGGCCCCCGACACCGAGCACGTGGACCAACTGCGCATCGACCTTGATCCGCAGCCAGGCACCGACGTCCACGACGCGGCCCGCGCCGCCGTCGAACTGCGCACCATCCTCACCGAGGCCGGCCTTGAGGGCTTCTGCAAGACCTCGGGCGGCCGTGGCCTGCACGTCTTCTGCCGCATCCAGCCAGCCAGCTTCATCGACGCTCGGCATGCCACCATCGCCATCGGCCGGGAGCTTGCCCGACGGATGCCCGACCGGGTCACCGTGAACTGGTGGAAGGAGGAGCGCGGCCAGCGGATCTTCGTCGATTTCAACCAGATGGCGCGGGACCGGCTGATGGCCAGTGCCTACTCGATCCGGCCGGTGCCCACCGCCCAGGTCTCGGCGCCCCTGGACTGGGACGAGGTGCCCGACGTCGATCCCTCCCGGTTCACGGTGCAGACCATGCCCGAACGATTCGCTGAGCGCGGGGACCTGTGGGCACCGCTGTATGCCACGAGGCCGGGCAGCCTGCAGACGGCGCTCGACTGGTACCAGCGCGATGAGCAAGCCGGCGAAGGGGAGCTGCCGTATCCGCCCGAATACCCCAAGATGCCGGGGGAACCGATGAGGGTGCAGCCCAGCCGGGCCCGAAAGGCCGACTGAGCACCACCCGCCAGCCTGAAGAAATGAAACTGGTGGTGAACAAGGGGTGACGTGACGTTGCTTGTGGGGCCACAATTGCCCCTATGGCAAAGGCATCCAAGAAGAAGTCCGAGAAGGAAAAGTCCGGCAAGAAGAGCTCCAAGAGCCCCGTGGTCGGCAAGGACACGTCGCTGCGCGACCTGCTACGGATCCCGCAGGGTCCGGTGGACATGAGCGCCCTGGATGCCGAGTCCACCCCGGGCTATCCGGGCAAGGGCAAGGCGGACGCGCCGGAACGCGCGGCCGAGGTGGGGGAGCGGCTCAGTGACCTGCAGGAGCGGCTCTACGCCAACGGCCGCGAGGACGAGAAGGCTCCGCGGGTGCTGGTGATCCTCCAGGGCATGGACACCTCCGGCAAGGGCGGTGTGATCCGGCACGCCATCGGCATGGTGGACCCGCAGGGCGTCTCCCTCAAGGCCTTCAAGAGCCCCACCGAGGAGGAGCGCAGCCACACCTTCCTGTGGCGGATCAAGAAGGCGCTGCCGGGCGCCGGGATGATCGGGATCTTCGACCGCTCGCAGTACGAGGACGTGCTGATCGTGCGCGTCGACGAGCTGGTGCCGGTGGAGGAGTGGGAGAAGCGCTACAACCAGATCAACAAGTTCGAGGCCGACCTGGTGGCCGACGGGGTCAAGGTGATCAAGTGCTTCCTCAATGTCAGCCACGACGAGCAGAAGGTGCGCCTGCTGGAGCGGCTGGAGAATCCGGAGAAGTACTGGAAGTACAACCCCGGTGATGTTGACTCGCGCAGCAAGTGGCCCGCCTACATGGAGGCCTATGCCGACCTGCTGGAGCGGTGCAATACCGACGACGCCCCGTGGTACCACATCCCGTCGAACAAGAAGTGGTACCGCAACTGGGCCGTGGCCCAGCTCCTGCTGGAGACCCTGGAGGAGATGGACCTGGCCTGGCCCGCGGCGGACTTCGACGTGAGCGAGGAGATCGAGCGGGTCAACAAGAGCTGACCCGGCCCCAGCCCGGCAAGAACCAAGAACGACGGCGGGGCCCCACCACGGTGGGGCCCCGCCGTCATGTGCGGTGAGAGTGTGCGTAGCTCGCCGCAGGTTCGGATTGTCAGATCGCGTGGATCTCCTCGGTCTGCTCGGCCACCTGCGGCAGCTCGGCATCCAACAGCTTCATCGCGGCAAAGACGTAGCGCGCCATCACCAGGTCCAGGATGAACTCGTGGCTTCCCATTGGGGCCGAGACCGCCTGGACGCCGACGGACAGCGCCTGCTCCCGCATCGCGTGGTAGTTCTCGTCGGCCGCGATGTAGAAGCTTCCGACGGCGATGTGGCGACGGCCCTGGGCGCGCAGCGTCGCGACGGCGTGCGCGATGTTGGACCCGGCGCCATCATTCACCGCCACCACGCACGGCAACTTGTGGTGCGCGGACCACTGCCGGGCCCGGCGGGCCAGCAGGGCGTTGCCGCGAGTGTCGCCCGCTTCGGGGGCCGAGAGCACCAGGGCATCCAGCTCGACGGCGTGGGTGAGGCGCAACGCCTCCCGCAGCCGCTCGTCCAGCACATTGAGAAGGTCGGTGGCCGGTCCCAGCGGGCGGGCCATGGTCATCGCGACCTGCGGATGCAGGGTGCGGACGCGTTCCAGCATCTGGGTGGCCGCATCGCTGACGTCGACGGCGTGGGTCAGGTCCAGGGGAACGAAGACCAGCTCGCGCACCCCCCGGGCCGCCAGGGCCGACACCACGGCGGGGCCGGAGGGCGGGCACTTGTCCAGGAAGGCGAGGCCTACGTTGAGCTCGGGCCGGGCCTGCTGCATGTGCATCCGCAGCTGATGGATCATGCTGGTCATCTCCGGCTGGTCGGAGCCGTTGGCCAGGAGGATCAGCGCAGGTGCAGTCATGTCAGAGCCTTCGTTCGGGGGTGGAAACTTCGGGCGGCTCCCTTGCCGTGCTTGCAACACTGACTGTCCGCAAGGCTCGACCGCAAGCAATAGTCCAAATATCAAGATTCAATATCACTATGTGGATGGTTTTGGGCCGACAGCTGCCTCTCAGGCGGTGAAGCTTCTATTGCTCCAGCGCTGCCTCGCGCCCACATTCGTTGCGACGCGTGCAGATGGCGCCGCAGAATGGCGGGCAACCGGGCTTCAGGGCGGTGATTTCTCCGGTGAGACAAAATTTTTTCTTGTCACGGTGTCTGCTTAGCCCTCGAACCTGCGGATTTTCCAGATCCGAGCCACTCCGACGTGAACTTCTGTTGCCATATGTCAGATCAATCGCCGTCCGAGATGCCCGCTCACCCAATGGACAGCTGGTCGCCCGCATAGTGGGCGCCGGACATGAAACAGGCCACCGACTTCTCGTCGGTGGCCTGTCTGCTGGTGGGCGATACTGGGTTCGAACCAGTGACCTCTTCGGTGTGAACGAAGCGCGCTACCACTGCGCCAATCGCCCTTGCGAAGAGAAACACTAGCGGGTCCTGCGGCGCTTGTACAAATCGGGCCCGGCGACGCCCAGTTGAGCCGGAGTTGAGCACCCGGTGACCACGTCGTGAACGGCCCTTCGCGAGGGGAGGTCTTAGTCCCGCGGCGGCCTGGGCAAGCCGGTGAACGGGGGGTGAATCACGCCGGCGTGAGTCCCGATTTGCACACTGCGAAATCGGTCCGCTAGTGTTCTCAACGCACCGCTTCGGGGGGCAGCTCGCAAGGGCAGGAAGCCGAAACGAGGATTTGGCAGGGATCGCAAGATCCGATAGAGTTCTCTGGTGCACAGCGCAGAGCGGATCGCACGGTCCGGTGGGCGCAACACAATGCGGACGTGGCTCAGTTGGTAGAGCATCACCTTGCCAAGGTGAGGGTCGCGGGTTCGAATCCCGTCGTCCGCTCGGAGAGGCTCTCGCCCCATCCATCGGTGAGGACTCATCTTCACGGTGGAGTGGCCGAGAGGCGAGGCAACGGACTGCAAATCCGTGTACACGGGTTCAAATCCCGTCTCCACCTCGGGCGGTTGGCGCAGTGGTAGCGCGCTTCCCTGACACGGAAGAGGTCACTGGTTCAAACCCAGTATCGCCCACAGAAGGAAAGTCGCTCTGACTAGGGTTAACACCCAAGCCAGAGCGACTTTTCTGTTTCCCGTGCAACCTACGTGCAACAGGGAGGCCGCTCCAAATCCAAGGAGTGCCCATGTCCACCGCCAAGCTCACCACCTGCCCCGACTGGTGCGACGGCCACCAGGCCGACGAACTGCCCCGGCTCGAAGCCCGAACCACCTCCTTCCACCACGACAAGACGTTGTGGGATGGCGGGAAGCACGGTCAGGTGATCGTTGCCCAGTACGTGCCCGCGGCCGGCGAAGAAGCAGATCCTGAACTGCCGTTTGTTGACTGCTGGTTCCATGACTCGGCTCGGATCGGCCAGGAGGGTATGCGGGCGGCGAGTGAGGCTCTGGGGGTTGCTGTGGGGCTGGTGGACGGGCTTCGGGCACTGACGCCTGACCCCACCGCTTGAAGCCTCGCGCCCGCGCGCGCATGGTCGATCACCTCGGGATCAGGTGAAACATCGTGTTTCACCTGCTTGACGTCGTCTCGCGGTCGATCACCTCGAGATCAGGTGTTAGGTCACCTAACACCTGCTCGCGCCCGCGCGCGCGTGGGGCCGACATGGCGAGACAGCATACGGCCAGCTCCCGCCCTTCACCCCCCGCTACAGCGAGCATCAATCCAATGGATGATGTGGGGTGTTGACGCAGAAGACCTAGGTGCCGAACCGCTTCAGGTTCAGCACGTACTTCCCGGACGGCCACACCTGCGGGTCACCCTCGACGGTCCACTCCTTGCCCATGACGCGGACCTGATCGTTCGCGTTGGGGGTGAAGGTGGCGTCGGAGACGAACAGTTGCGCCGGCGTGACGTTGCCGGGTGAAGAAGCCTGCCCGGCCATGTACTCGACCGACCGCTCGGGAGCAAACCGACCCACCACAGGGTGCTCAACCGTCGTCGTGGTCTGGTCGCCGTACTTGTCGACGATCGTCGTGACCACGAGGATCACGGCGTCAACTTGGCCGGGCAGGCGGATCATAGGTGCCTCACCCGGTAGCGGTTGAGGACGAACAATTCGGCCAGGGTCCAGCCGGTGAAGCCAGTGTCGACTTGGTGGCTGAACGGCCCAACCGTCTCGGTCTTGCGGATCTGTTCGGGGTTGGCCATCAGGCGGGCTGTGGCGGTGACCAGGACGGCCGCCACGTCCTCGGTTGGTTCGGGGCCTACGAAGCCACGGTCGCGGGTGTAGGCGCGGGCCATGGCGGTGACGATGGGCAGCACCTGCCCGGCCAGGGCGACGGTCTCAGGATCGTCACCCCGGCCCAGGAAGGCGGCCACATCAGCGGCGGTGGGCATCATCAGGCAGCGCTCACCAGACAGACGGCCTCGGGGCGCAGAATGCCCAGGTCGTAGCGGGTGACCACGCGGATGCCGGTGGAGTCGCGGTCGGCGTAGAGCTCCTTCAGCGGGTCGACCTTGGCGGCCAGGTCACGGACGACGGCCACCTCGTTCATGTTGACCAGGGCGACCTTGCCGGTCGGAACCTTGTTGCTGACGACGAGCTTGACGCCGTGCAGGACCATGCCCGCGGCGCGGGTGATGTCGGGCTGCACCAGCGGACGGCCGGTGCTGTCCTTGGCGCCCAGCAGCTTGAAGTAGTCGGCGCCAGCCATGAACGCGACGGTGGGCGCGGACTCCTTGGCGGCCATCGCAGCCAGGCCAGTCAGGAAGCCGTCGACGGTGGCGCCGTCGGCCTTGGCCTTGATGACGCCGGGCTGGTTCAACAGGCCGGTGATGCTGTTGTCGGTGCCGTCACCCAGCAGCAGGGCATCGTCCAGCTTGTTGGTCACGTCGGTGACCAGCTTGGTGCGCAGGACGCTGTCCAGGTTGACGGCGTTCGACTGGCGCAGCAGCTCGTTGGAGACGACGCTGATCACCTTCAGCGACTTGCGCTCGATGGGCATCAGGGTCATCTCGTCGAAGTCGACGTCGGCGGTGGCGATCTGCTCGCCCTGCCCGTACCAACCGGGATCGGTGCTGGTGGTGGTCATCTTCGGGATGATCAGCGGCTCGGAGCTGTCGAAGATCCGCGGGCCGTTGGACAGGACGACGCTGGCGGCCTGCAGGGGCTCGATCAGGATGTTGGCCACCGACGCCTTGATCAGGGTCGGGTTCTCGGCCGCGGTCTCGATGTGGACCGGGGCGGGGCGATGACGGGTTCGGACATGGTGTGCCTCCTATGGGCGTCAGGGAATCTTTGGACTCGACCTGCCCGCCAGGGGCACAAGCGAAGGGGCGCCGGGATCAACCCGACGCCCCTAGGCTACATTCGATCAGTTGTTCGAGTCAAGCATTCGGACAGTGCGGACCTTGCTGGTTGGGATGGCATAGACCTGCTTGCCGTCCGAGTCCAGGAAGACGGTGAAGGTGCCCTCCTCCTTCCAGCTGTCGGCCTGGACTTCAACCGCCAGGCTCCCCTTGTCGCGGGGGTTGATGACGTCCTCGTTGATCACGTACTTGTGCATGGTTCTTCCTTTCAGCGGAGCATGTCGATCAGGCTGACGGCGGGTGCCGTAGCCGTGGCACCCTGTCCAACGTCACCTCGGGGCGTGCGTCGGGCCAGGTGCGGCTTGCCTGCCAACAGTGTGTCGATGGCGGCGGACAGCTTCTCGGGATCCTCGACGAGTTCGGCGTCGTACGGGAGATCTTCAGGATCGTGGAGTCGGCCAGTAGCGCGGACCTCGGCGCGGAACAGGCGCTCGGCCAGCTCGTCGGCACGCTTGGCCTTCACGCGGTTGTCGGCGGCCTCTTTGCGCAGCTTCTCGACGTACTCGCGGGGGAAGGTCTCAGGCTCGTCAGTTGGGGGTGTGTCGCCCTCAACTGGGGGTGTAATGACCTCGGTCGCTTCGGCCCCCTGGGGGGTGTCGGTTGAAATGACACCCTTCTCGTCGTCAACGACCTCGGTGTTCTCGGTGATGGTGGTCTCGGTCATGCTGTCGCCTTTCTGGTGCGTCGGTCATTCATTGCGGCGGTGGCTCGTGCCTGCCGCGTGGTCTGGAAGTTGTCGGTGGCCTCGTCGATCACCGGGATCTGGTGGCAGGCACAGCCGGTATGCCGGGGCATCCTGTGGTCGGCCTGCCACACCCGCCCGTCACGCGCCCACCACCTGCAGAGCTGGCAGGGTTCGGCCTCCAACTGCCGGCGCCACCCGGAGACGCGCTGCTCGCCCTGCATGGCGTCGTGGAACGCATTCGTGGCGGCCTGCATCGGCTCGTTACGGGCCAGTCGCTCCAACTGCATCCGCGTGTCCAGCTCGGACGACAGGACGGTCCCTACGGCCTGCAGGAGACGTTCGTGATCGTCGACTGCCGCCACGGCCGCGATGGCCGTAGGGCTAGCGTCGTGGGCCTCCATGAAGGCACGGAACGCGAGCTGCCCAGCCGCGGCACCCTGGGCATTGGCGGTGGCCACCAGCATGGCCACCAGCTCGGGGAAGTCGTCGGGGTCCAGCTCCCCCAGGTCAAGGGCCTCCCACAGCTGCAGGACGACCTTCGCGGTCCCCTCGCTCAGCTGGTGCAGGGTGTCCTCGAAGCTCACGACGCGGCCTTCGGCAGCAGCGCGGCCAGGTTGGTGCCCGCGGCCTGGAGGGCATCGGAGCGGCGGGCCTGTTCGATCAGGCGGATCTCGTCGTCGGAGTAGCCCAGACGAGCCAGTGCGTAGGTCACGGGCAGGATGCCGGCCTGCACCAGCTTCACGACGGCGTCGGCCTCCTGGGCAACGGAGCGGGTCGCGGCATCAGCCCACTGCACAGCCACCGTGACGGTCTCGACCGGGGCGCCGGTGCGGACGGCAACCATCAGCCGGGCGACGGCCTCCCACGCCCGCCCGAAGGTGGCCTGCCGGGACTCCACCTTGGCCACCAGAGCGGCCTCAGACGCCCTCAGCGCGTCGGCGGACGCAGGCTGATCCCCGTGGACCCCCAGGTAGTGCGGGGCGAGCCCAGACACGGCGCTGATCTGCGCCTGCAGGACACGGATGCCGGACTCGTAGGCAGCCAGGTCGGCGGCCGGGAGCTGGCCGAACTTGGCCTCGGGCTGCTCGGCAACCATCATGCGGTTGCTGTCCGGGTACGGGTTGGTCTCGATGACCTCGCCGGTCGGGTTGCCCTGCTCGTCGACGACCTCGGTCTCTTCCAGCTCGACGCCCGTGGCCCACCGGCGTGGGCGGCCGCTGTACTCGCTGGCAACCATCAGGTCGGCCAGCAATTTGGACTGGGCATCGACCAGCGGCAGCAGGTCGTCAAGCTCGGACGCGGGCAGTCCGGCCAGTCGCTCGGTGTTGCGCAGCGGGACGACGGGCACGACGCCCAGCGGGTTGTCGATGGTCTCGACGACCTCGAAGCCGTGCAGGATCGCGCCGATGCCCTCGGAGCGGAACTTCACGATCCGGTCGGGCAGGAAGAGCACGGCCTCGGTGTGGTCGCTGTACTCGATGCGCTTGGCGGCCGCGGTGACCATGCTCGTGGCGGGGTGGCGCTGGACGGCCACCTGCTCGGCGGACTCGATGGTGACCTGCGGGTTGCCGGCCGCGTCGGCCCAGACGATGACGAAGGCCTCCCCGGTGATCAGGGCCTCACGATGCGCGACCGGGGCCAGCTGGTCCAGGTCGTTGCGGCGCCAGTCCTCCCACAGCTGGATGGCCTGCGGTCCGGTGAAGCCGGTGATCCGCAATCGCTCCACCAGCGCGTTCACGGCCACGCGGCAGACGTTGGAGTTGATCAGGGAGAAGCGGTTGCCGATGGCCTGCCGAGCCTCGGGGGCCAGGTAGGCCAAGGGCTGCTTGCCGGCGTAGTAGGTGTTCCTCGTCGTGCGGCGCGGGGCGTCGTTGTCGATGCACTGCAAGGTGCTGATCAGGATCTCGGTGGTGTTCATGGTGACCTCCTCGGTCAGTTGAATCCGACGGCGCGACGCCGACGGGTGACGGTCTGGTTGGTGGCTCGGTCGTGCGCGACGATGGCCGCAATGGCCAGGTCGATCTTGCGGGGGCTGTTGCGCTTGTCCTTGACGATCGCGTCGCCCTGGGGCGTGCTGGTCACCGTTGCGTGGGCCATGTGCGCAGCCAGGTTCTCGTTGCCGTCGTGAGTGAGGTTCTGGTCCATCACGGCGGCGTAGAACTTGTCCGTGGCCGGGCACATCCGCTTGCGGTAGCTGGTGTCGTACTCGATGACGCGGCGGGCGCCGTGACGCTTCGCCCAGGTCTCGATCTCGGAGCGCCACCCCCACGGGTCACAGGCGAGCTCGACGACGTTGTACGTCTCGAAGGCCTTCCTGATGGCCCGGTCCACCTCGGCCCGCGGGACGCGCCAGTCGTCCTTGCCGGGGTTCTCCCAGAGGCCGACGACGAACAGGTGAGGGCGCTCGCCCACTGTGCAGCCCACCAGCGCGGTGGAGTCACCGGACGCCGACCCGTCGAAGCCCAGACAGACCCGCTCACGGGGACCAACAGCCCGGTCACCCTCGGCAGCGCAATCAACCCACGCCCCGAATGGCAGCCAGGCGTCAGAGCCCTTGACCCATTGGCCCAGACGAAGCTGGCGGAACACGGGCTCGCGCATGGTCCGGGCCACACTGGCTAAGCCGTCCTCGGTGAGGAAGTCGCCCAGTGCCGGGTTGGCTGCCTTCCAGGCCTCCCGGTCATCCAGGGCACACCCGTCCGGCGCGCTGAACTCCTTCAGATAGAAGGCGGGGTCGGTCTCGTCGCGGCCATGCTGGACGAGCCGCCACATGATGCTGTCGGACGACGTGGCCGGGGTGCTGATCGCCAGCACCATCGACTCGGGACGCTTGCCAGAGACCGACGTGACGGCCTCCCAGACGTCTTCGGTCACGACATGCAACTCGTCGACGATCAGCAGCGACGGATCCCACCCGTGCAGCGCCGAAGGATCGGCCGGCAAAGCCAGCATCGTCGCGTCGTTCTCGGGGACGACGATGCGGTCCTTGAAGATCTGGGTCCGCTCGGCCAGCTCCGGGGTGAGCTCGATCATCCGGCGCGCCAGGTTGAACACGATGGACGCCTGACGTTGGTCAGAAGCCACCACCAGCACCTCAGCCGACGACGGGCCACAGAACAGCTCAGCCACCGCCAGGGCAGCCGCCAGGGCGCTCTTGCCATTGGCACGCGGCAGGGACACCAGAGCCGACCGGCGCCCCGGAGCGAAGGCGCCCGTGATGATCTCCTTCTGCCAGGTGCGCAGCTTGAAGGGCTTCCCAGCACCGACGCCCTTGGTCACGACGCAGTACGTCTGCACGAACCGGATGCGACGCTTGGCGCGGTCCGTCGGCCAGCCCTTGAAGTCCAGCGGCTCAGCGGTGATGGCGGCCTTCGCACCCGCCTTCAGCCCCGCCATGCCCGCTCCTTAGTGAGAACCGTTCCCATCTGAGACTGGAACAATGCCTTGCCGGTGGGGTGAGCAGCCGTCCGGCTGGCCCTACCCCCCAGGTCGTCGGGCGTCGTCGCGTGCGGGTCGCCGTCGGTCTTCAGCCATTCGACGAACCTCTTGCTGCCCGCCTTGCTGGATCCGATCTCGTTGTTGCAGTCGTTGCAGAGGACAGTGACGTCGACGAGGCGGACAGGCAGGTTCATGCCGATGCGCAGCCAGGCGCGGGGACTGTGGTCCAGCGTCAGCCGCTCTCGGGATCCGCACATCGTGCAGAACGGTTGTGCTCGTCGTGCTCGCCTCGACAACTGGATCCACCAGTGCTTGGTGGTGTCCGTGCGGTGAGCGCGGCGGGTGTCGCGGACCTGGTGCTCGGGGCACCGGCTGGTCTCGCTCACCTCGCCACACTCGGCGCACGCCTTCAGGGTGGTGGCCATCAGCTGCACACGTCCTCGATGAAGGCGAAGTCCTCGGCCGCATTCACCGCGGCGATGGTGGCGAGCACGGCAGCAGCTCGAGCGATGGCCTCATGGGTGACAGTGCTGTTGATCTTCACGGTGACGGTCGTGCCGGTGTGGTCGGTGAAGGCCTCGAAGCCGGACAGGTCGGGGTTGCAGGTGTAGGTGTGCGTGGTCTGCTTGCTCATGGTCAGTGATCCTTGTTTCGGTTGGCTTGCCAGTCGACTAGTGATGCGATGGGTTCGTTTGTGGTCTGTGTCCCGGTGTCCCATGTGTCCCTCTGTCCCACTTCGGTGGGCAACTGGGACACTGGGACAGGTGGGACACCTGTGTAGGTGCCGTAGCCGACCTTCCTCAGTCGGCCGGATTCGGCCAGGCGGGCCATGTAGCGGCGGGCGTCCGGCAGTTGGAGCGCGTCGGCCACCTGCTTCGGCGTGACCGGCGTGGCCGACCGAACGACGTACTCCAGCACCTCGGTGCTCTTGTCCCCGATGCCGGCCGTGGTGCGGACCTCGGAAGCCTTCTGGGAGGCATGATCAAGGTCTTCGCCGTCCAGTTCCCAGCGACCGTCTGAGCAGCGCATGGCGTACTCGCCTTCGGGCACATCGCGGCCGGTCACGCGGAGGATGCCCACGTCCTCGTTGCGCTGGCGGGACAGGTTGACGGTCCAGTCAGCCGCGCCGTTCAGGCCGTTGGTGCCGGAGGTGGAGTCCATCCAGTCGTCACCGGTGGCCTTGCGGACGTGATGCACGACAAGGAGGCAACTGCCGGGGTGTGCGTCGGTGAGGTTCTTTAGCGCGGCTCCGATGCGGTAGTCGCGGGCATAGGCGCCCTCGCCGGGTAGGGCTGGGGGCATGACGCGGCCCAGGGTGTCGAGAATGATCAGCGGGTCCAGGTGTCCGTTCTTGGCGAGCCAGGCGCGGATCAGTGGGATCACGTCCCCGGAGGGAGTGCTGGTCTGGTAGGTGAGCATCGACGGCAGGGCACCGTCGTCGAGTAGGTGGCGGCATCGTCCTTGGAGGCGGCGGTCTCCGTCTTCCAGTGCGAGCAGCAGGACGGGGCGGGGATCGCCCACGTCGATGCTGCCCAGGGCTTTGCCTCCGGCGGCGACGGCCAGACCGATGGCGAGCGAGCACCACGACTTCCCTGCTTTGGGTGGGCCGGTGAACAGCCCGAACCCTTCGGGGATGAGGCCGGGCACTGCCCAGGAGATGGGCGGGAAGACCTGGGCGTCTAACCATTCGCCAGTTTTTAGGGTGGCGAGTAGTTGGGCGCCGCGGTCGTCGGGCTCAGGCAGCATTTCGCCTCAGCTCGTCGCTGATCATCGCCAGCAGTTCGTCACGCATGGGGGCGACGGCTGGTGCTGGGACGCGCTCGGCCTGGTAGATCAGCACGTCGTCGGCAATCGCGGGGTCGGTGAGGTCGCCGTCCTTCAGGAGGTGGGCTTGGATTCGGCATCGTGCGGCGAGTCCGCGTTCCCCGGCGGCGTCGTAATGTTCGGCCTTCTTCATCCAGGTGGAGGCCATTTGCTGCTGGAGGATGTCCGCGATCAGCCGGTGCAGGATCTTGTCGAGAAATGCGGGGTCGTCGGCCAGGTTGTGGAATAGGCGCCGGATGGCGGCGCGGTCGGCTTCTTCGTAGGGAGCTACGAAGTTGGTTCGTGTATTCATTTGTGGCCCCCGGTCAGTACGTGGTGCGGGCCGACGGGATTGGGCGGAACAGTTTGTCCAGGTCGTTCTTGTCGAGCCGGATCAGCCGCTTGCCCAGCCGGGAGGCGGGCAGGGAGCCGTCGGAGATGCGGCGGCGAATGGTGTCCACGGAGCAGCCGGCGTAGACGGCTGCTTCCTGGGGGGACATGAACACTGGCTCGACGGTCTGCCGGCGTGTGGTGACGGTCATTCTTGCGCTTCTCTCCCGGGACCGCCTACCTTGGAGGTAGTCGATCCCGTTCCTTGGACGGTCTGGGTTTTGACTTCAGGCCCTCGGAGTGTTGGCGCACTCCGGGGGCCGCTTGCAGCTTCATGCCTATGCATTGCGTGGCTGATATTGAGTATTGGGCTGCCTTGCCCGGTAGTCAAACTCCCTAGACCTCGTTCCCGGTGTCACTCTCCAGCTCTTTTGGGTCGCCTGAAAGTGCGCTGGAGTGCGCTGGAATAGACTGGGAATAGACAGGGCATAGCACACGTGACGATTTCGTGCGGAAATGACACCGGGAGAGTGTGACAAATCTCACACCATTTCGGATAGGCGCTTGGCGATCTGGGCATCCCGGTCAGCGGCCGCATGCTGATAGCGCATGGCGGCGCCGGGGGTGGAGTGGCCCAACCTGTTCATCAGCTCGGCCAGCGTGGCGCCTGTCTGAGCAGCCAAGACGGCGCCGGTGTGCCGCAAGTCGTGGAAATGGAGCTTGGGCCGTCCAGCGAGCGCCCGCGCTCGGTAGAAGTTCGTCCCGCCCCGCCATTCACCGGACACCTTCACCGGGCTCTTGCCGTAGAAGGTGGACGGTGCCAAGTTCCCGCCACCGGCGGCGGGGAAGACCAGTCCTTCACGGCCGGGTTCGGCGTGGTCCTTCAGGTGTTGCTTGATCGCGGGTAGCAGGTGCGGGGGGATCGCCACGTCGCGGATCCCGGCGTCGCTCTTCGGGGTGCCGACGATCACCTCACCGGCGGCGCGGACGACGCCGCGGCGGATCTTCACCCGGCCGTTGGTGAGGTCCACGTCCTTGCGGCGCAGTTCGGCCAGTTCCCCGAAGCGCATGGCGCACCAGGCGGCAAGGAGGATCATCAGCTGGTACTTCTCGGGCATGGCCGCGGTGAGGGTTTCCAGCTCAGCCAAGGTGAGGGGTTCGATCTTGTGGGCGCGCTTGGTGTTGCCGGCGCCGCGGATGTGGCAGGGGTTCGCGGTGCAGTAGCCCTTCTCGACGGCGCTGGCGAGGATGGTCCGCAGCAGGCCGTAGGTGTGGGCGCGCAAGGTGGGGTGCTTGGGGTCCAGTTGGGCGTACCACTGGTCGATGTCTTCGGGTTGCAGTCCGCTGATCAGTCGGTTGCCGATGGTGGGGGAGATCTGCTTCTCGATGATGCTCTTGTAGTGGCTCCGGGTGCGGGGCTTCAGGTCGCGTCCGGCGAGCCAGGTGTCTGCGAAGTCGGTGACGGTGGTGGCCTTGCGCTTGCGCTTGACGCCGCGTTCGGCTGGGGGCACCCATTCCCCGGCGTCGATGAGTCGTCTTTCGGTGGTGAGCCAGCCTCCGGCGGCGTCCTTGTCCTCGAAGGTGGTTGGGGCTTTGTAGAGGCCACCGTCGGGGCCGGTGTATGCCACTTGGATTCGGCCGGATGGCAGGGTGCGCATGCGGCCGAAGGAGCGTCTGGTCTTGCCCGTCGGGGGCTTCCGGGAGGGTGTTTCGTGCAACATACGTGCAACATAGCAGCCCTATTTTGCGGTTTCATGCCCACTTGTGCTTTCGGCGTGTTGGCGATAATGTGAGGCTACACCGCTAGTCAGAGCGGTTTTGACAAGGGGTTACCCAGCTCCCCGGATTTCTTTGGCACACTGGTTCAAACCCAGTATCGCCCACCAGAAACAAGGCTCGAACGGTATTCATCGTTCGAGCCTTGTTCTTTTCCCGGGTCACAGGCCGGGTCTGCCGGGCCCGGCGAGCGCTGCACCGAGCAGGCGGCCGGATCGGGGGGTTAGCGGCAGAAATGTGTGTATGGCTTCGGGCGTGTCATGGTCGCCAGCGGCCGGCCCAGCCTTTCTGGATGCCGTTGCCGTCTTCCCAGCTGAAGTTGGTGCCGGGTTGTGGGCCGAGGGGTT